>JAEUSA010000384.1 GCA_016788945.1 Leptospiraceae bacterium | reverse complement strand
CGTGATCAGCGATGAATTTTTTATGCGCTTTCTCGTTGTCGCGAGAGCAGCCGATGACGGTAAAACCAGCCTTCTTTAACGCCGCGCTGTTGTCACGAAAACATTGTGCTTCGGTAGTGCAGCCCGGTGTGTTGTCTTTAGGGTAGAAGTAGAGGATGAGTGGCTTGTCTTTGTAAAGCTCAGAAAGTTTGACTTTGTGCGGTTCGCCGGCGCCGACCAGAATACCAGTCAGCGCCGCGGGTGCTTTTTTCCCGACCGTCAGCATCATTAGCCGAGTTTGCCGAGGATGCCTTTTTCCTGCAGGTATTTGTAGAAGTTATCGCGATTTTTCGGTTTGTATTTTGCGCCGCCGTCTTTTTTCCATGAGCGGCATGCGTTCTGCATTTTCTCCATGTTCTCTTTTGATGTGCCTTTCTTGAAATGCTTCAGTACGGTTGCTATTTCGTGATCTTGCTCGCAAGCGACGAGATGTTTGTCTGCCATGTGGTTCCCCTTTTGGTTTTCGCGCGGCCTGCCTTTTGCACCAGCACCGTCAATTGCTTTTGTAAAAATAATGTTATCAAAGCAATGCTATCACTTCAAGAATGCGATCTGCAAATATTTTGATTTCGGTATGCTGCTCAGGGTTTAAGGCAGGCACGTGAATGAATACACACGGCGTTTCGCGGTGGATCAGTAGCGTGCGGTAGTATGCATAGTTGCACAGGTAGGTGCCCGCATCATTGCTGAGCTCCCAGAACTTTCTCTGTGAAGACGATAGTTTTTGATAAAGGCCAGAGGCCACAGGGGATAGTATTTTTTGCGGACCTTTTTTCAGTATAGGGATCAATCCACCGCTCTTGCCTCGCAGGTTGCGGGCGGTTGATTCAAGGGTCAGCCTGCCCGATTTTTTTTCACCCAACAGAATGATAGCAGGTGGCTTTGCTCTGGCAATCATTGCACGGCATACTTGCCAGGTGGTGGCAAAATTAACCGGCAGGTCAACAAAATCCAGATCGGACCCTCGTTCTTCTCTAAGGCGCGAAATAATGTTTTGTGCGACGTCGAGTGAAGTGTTGTTCTTGCGGCCGCCAAATGGTCGGAACGCCGTCAGTAGCTTTGCAGAACGCACTGTTCTGTATCTAAATGTCAACGAATTGTCATAATTTTGTTGCCGTTCTGAGCGCAGATGGCTAACTTGACTCTGTATGAAAAAATACTTAGTATATTTAAGCGCTATCGCTGCGGTTTCTTACTGCGGTCCGAAAATTGACTATGCGGATGTCCGTTCGCGGGCGAAGTCAACTTTTGGTACGATTCCGGCGAAAATGCCCGGTGGTGAAAAAGACACAGCAGAACTGGTCGCATTGGGCAAAATGCTCTATCACGAGCGCAGGTTGTCAATTAATGATACGCAGTCATGTGCGAGCTGTCACATTCTCGACGGCAAAAAGGGTGGAGTCGATAATACAAAATTCAGTCCAGGGGCCAAAGGTGCTTTGGGCGGTAGAAACGCTCCAACCACTCTGAATGCAGGCTTCCATTTTGCACAATTCTGGGACGGCCGTGCAGCGACCTTGTCTGATCAGGCGAAAGGTCCGATTCTGAATCCCGTCGAAATGGGTATGCCAAATGAAAAAGCGGTCATTGAAAAACTTTCAAAAATAACCGAATATAAAGAAGCTTTTGCTAAAGCATTTCCGGGTGCAAAGAACCCTATTACATACCAAAATCTTGCCGATGCGATTGCCGCATTTGAACGCACGCTCGTTACTCATGACCGTTTCGACGATTTCATCAACGGCAATGATAAGGCGCTTTCGTCGCAAGAAATAGCAGGATTACAATCTTTTATGAGTCAGGGTTGTACTACATGCCATATCGGTCCGTTGCTCGGGGGTAACAGCTACCGTAAAATGGGGCAAGCAAAACCATACGAGAGCAAAGACCAAGGTCGTTTTGATCTGACGAAAAAAGAAGAAGACAGAATGATGTTTAAGGTTCCATCGCTGCGTAATGTTGCGCTGACCGACCCCTATTTTCACGATGGCAGTGCAGCGACTTTGACCGACGCGGTGGCGAAAATGGCTTATCACCAGCTGGGTAAACAGCTTGGCGAAAAAGACGTGGCAAACATCGTTGCCTTCCTCAAAGCCCTTACCGATAAAGAACGCCAATAATCTCTAATCGGGCGCCGCGGCACCTCCCGATGCGCCCGCCCATAGTCACATTTTCTCACGCCTCGGCGCTTAGAGGTCGATAATTTAACATGGTGCGCCATGTGCTCGAATCTATCGGCCAATTCGCTGCCTCTGCGTTATTGCTTTTGGCGGTGAACTCAATCCATGTTATTTTCGCCGCTAATTTAGATACCGACTACCGTGACGCCGTAGCATTGTTCGAAAAGCGCGATGTGGTTTCGCGCGGCAACGCTATGAGCTTGCTGGAAAAAAACTTGCAGCAAAAGGCAGATCATCTCGAATCGCAGGCATTGATTTCCTATATTTACGCACACGAGGCATACGTGCTCGCGCAGATCGGCGAACCCGCGAGTGAGTACCAGAATTCTGCAACAGCTTTCTCCAAAGCCGTACTCGCGCAACAACCGCAAAACCTTTTCGCCAGAAAAACGAACCTTGTCTTGTTGATGATGGCAGGCAACATGATTGATGCGCGCAAGACTCTTGAGGCGACCGTCACCGATAACGAAACCGACGCTGATATGTGGTATCTGCTGGCCTTAGTGAGTGAAGGCGAGAAGGCAAATAAGGCGATCGCCAAGGCGCTTACACTCAAGCCTGATCATGTGTGGATTCACTCCGACATGGCGTTTCGCGCTCTGAAAATGGGCGAAATCGCCGTTGCTGAAAAATGGGCGAAAGCGCTTGAAGCGCAGCGACCGGGTGTGCCCGAATCGGATTTACTGAATGCCGCGATAGCCGCCGCAAAAAAAGATAAAAAGCGCGCCAAAGAATTCTGGGGAAAGTTTATCCGCAAAGCACCCGATTCGTCGCTTGCCAACAAGATCGCTGCGTCTGCGAAAAAAAATTCACCGTAACGGCAGCGCATTACGCGTCTCGGTATCGGTGTGCAGAACAGCCCACAATAGCGAACGCAACTGACACCGGTCGAGTGCGCCCCGGTCGCGCCATACACGGTTGATATCTTCGGCGGCAAGTGATTGATTATGGTCAGGCTCGCAGGCGTCGGTATGAGCGAGTGCCTCGGCAAACGGCTCAGAAACGGAGTAGGGTAGAACCTTCCAGCGCAAGTCAAGGTAAAGGTGTGCGAGCTCGTGCATAAACGGCTGTATTGCAGAGTTACGCAGCAAAATCCGCATGCGTTTTCGGTCGAGTGCTGACTTGAGCGCCGCACCGCCCTTGATTTCGTGAAAATACTTTTTTCCGGTGCATACCTGAATCTCACTAGGCAACGGAATTCTTCCAAACATGCCGGTGTATTGTTGCCAGTATGCGTCTATACTTGGCATTCCGTTTAACGGAATACACGCAGCCGGCAGCGGCGCTGCCAGAACGAAGTTAAATATCAAACCGATTACGGGTTTCACAGTTCGGGCAGGTAATCGTCACCTCTCCCTTGACACGCGACGAACCGCCTTTGTCGACCAGTTTGCCGACCGCGGTAAACTGAAAATCCAACCCTTCGGCGTGGTAATTCCCTTTGCCGTACTTGGCGGTACCTTCCATTACATAACCACATGCATGGCATTTGACTTTAAGACGAATTTTTTCAGCCATTAGTTATTGAAGAAAATTCTGTAAGGAGCCGATGCCATGTCATTCAGTTTTTCGTTTGCATATTTAGAGTAATCCAGCAGCAAATAGTAAATAGTTTCTTCGTGTAATAGGCGCGCGCTGAAACTTTGGCTGTCGTAAGCTACGCTCTGTTCCAGGCGGGTCATATTGGTCTTAATGGCCGGTAGGTTCTTATTCAGATCGTAGACGAGGTATTCGCTCACACTGTTTACCCGTTTAAGCATCGTATAAAGGTCGCTGCTCGTAGAGTTAATGACGCCAAAAAAACCGTTCATCATGCGTGTTGCATTCTGCACACTTGCACGCGTTGCATGTCTTTGTACATACGGCATTTTTTTAATGTCGAGCACTGTCTTTTTCAACTGCTGCAGGCGTTTTTCGAGTACGCTAAGATTGCCACCTTCAGAGCGTATCGCGTCGTAGTATTGCTGAAACATAATCGATGAATTAACAATTTTTTCGAGCGGCATGGAATGATCGAGGGAGTAGGCGATCTCGTTAAAGGTCGACGGCACGATTTCAATATTGATGAATTTAGCGCCGAAGTATCCCCAGGAACTGAGCGAAGCCCGGCTGCCAACTACCGGTATCGGAAAATCATCGCGTATCTTGGCGAAAATTTTATGACCATTCAGGCTCGAAACAAGGTATTCAACCTCGCCGATCTCCAGTGCTCCCTGATAGCGAATTTTTGTCCCAGGCCGCACATCTTCGATGAAGCCCGCCGAAAACGACATGCGATAGTAGTTAAAAGAGCGCGCCAGAGACCGCGTGCCGAAATATCCCAGAAAGACCACAAAGAACATCAGGACTACAAATCCGATGAGAAATGTCATGCGATCGGGATTACGTATTGAATCCCAAAACGACAGCCACTCGGCCGCTGAAGCGCCTTTAATTTCGCTTTTGACCACTTTTATCCTTCAGTAACTTCAGCGCATTCATAGCGACCTGCGAGCCCATTTTGCCTTTTTCATAGCAGATAATGAGAGTTCGCCGCTTCAGCGGCACGTGGTCAACCAGTAATAACACGACGCCGAAATTTC
>JAEUSA010000319.1 GCA_016788945.1 Leptospiraceae bacterium | reverse complement strand
GGCCAGTACCTGACCGCTTTTTATCTGCGCATCGACAAGAATAAGGCCCAGTATTGTAACGCGACGCATCCCGAGCCGATTGTTGTTTCCCCTGACGGCAAAGTCGCGCGCTTGAAGTCGAATGGTTTTTACCTTGGCATGTTGGCTGAGACACCTTTCGAATTTGAAACGGGCAATCTTGAAGTTAGCAAAGGCACGAAGATTGTGATCTATACCGATGGCATTACCGAAGCGAGAAATCCTGCCGGCGAACAGTACGGTATCGCACGCCTGACATCTACCATTGAAGGCAACGCCGATAAACCCGTTGCAGACCTTAGGGCCGCAATTCTCTCAAACCTTGCTGCATTCGCGGCAACGGCGCCGGCTGAAGACGACCTCACCCTGCTTGTTTTGGAGTTCTGAAGTGCAGTGGGTTCTCAAAGCACGCGGCACCGGTGTCCTGAGCGCGCTTATCATGGGCACTGCCACAGTGACACTGGCGGCGACGCTGCTTACCACAGTGACGCGCTTGCGCATGCACGAAGTGCGCGATTCTCTGCTGGCGAACAGTGAAAAGAGTGAAGATCTGCGCAACCTGACATTATTATCACGCGTCTCGCTCATCAACCAGCGCGCGATGGCGGGCGGCCGCGAGAGCGCTTCGGCGTACAAACAAGAAGCAGAAAGTGCGCTCATCGCAATCAGGCAATCGCGCAGGCAAGATCGCGAGATTCCTGTGCTTGATCGCGCGACAGTGCCGCTACTCAACGGCTTTAACCGACTGATGGGGCTGCCGCGTCTTAAAGTCGGCAAAACTCCCGAACAAGACCTCGTGCTCGATCTCGCTTTCCAGTTCGAATCTTACCGCGAATATGCAAAGGCTGCGCGCGGTTACGACGTGTTTATCGGTGAATTCAAACTGACCGACGACGAACGCGATTTTGCCTTGCTGCACCGGGGTTTCTGCCGCGCGATGCTCAACCAGTTCGATGGTGCTCTCGCCGACTTTGAAAGCGTTGCTGTGCGCAAGAACTCCAGGAACGCCGAAGTGGCATCGCGTCTCGCCAGCTTTCTGAAAACTCTGCAGGCGCGCATACGTTTTATCGAATCGGTGGCAGACCCCGCGAAACGCGGCGAACTCTATTACAACGCCGCTGCGTACCTCAAGGCAATTGAAAACTTCTCACGCGTCGACAAAAACAAACAAAACGATAAGATACGCTTTCTCACCGCGCGGGCGCTCGAAGAAACGGGCAACAAAGATCAGGCCGTCGCCATATACCGGCAGCTCGTTTCAACCAAAGGCAACTCTGCATTCGCAGTCAATGCCAACAGGCGGATGTATTTGTTGGGCACATTTCTGGGTAACGATGCAAGCCTCGCACGCGAATCGAAAAAGAATTCTGAAACCGTCGTCAAAGACAAAGAATTCATGAGCACGGTGACACACCTCGAAAAATCGGCAACCAAACTGCATGAAGAGGCGGCCAAAGACGAACAGGCAAAATCAGCAGAAATGGCCTCGGTGCAGAAGCTGGTTTTACCCGAGGCCCCCCCAGTACAACCTGCAGCAAAACAGGCAGAACCGGAACAAAAAATACCCGAAGTGGTTAATCCGCCCGTAAAGAAGAGCGAACCGCCGGCGGCCCCGAATTTGCGCAATGAAAAGGTCGCAAAACAGGCCGAAAAGCTGACCGAACAGAAAAAACAACAGCTCATCAAAAAACAGGCGCAGAAGATCGACAAGCTGACCATGGCCGATGGCAATGTATTTTATGGGGTAATTTACAAAGAAGATGCGCAGCGTGTTTTTTTGTATTCTGTGTTGGGAAATCTCGAACTGGATAAGTCTAATATAACCAAACGTGAAAAAGTCGAAGGTAACCGGGCACTGAAGTGATTGCAGGTAGCTTGCCGTGAAACGCCTACTGTTTACGGTTTTGCTGACGGCGATGGCGACTGCCGTTTTTGCGCTCGAACCCGGTAAACACTACGATTTTTATCAAAGTAATGGGCAAAACGTACTCGGCGCCGAGCTGATCGCTGAAACCGACACCGAATACACGGTGAAGCTGAAATATGTTCCGAAACCGATTATTATACACCGCAATGCACTGGCAAAACCGGTTGAGCTTTCAAAAATTCAGCCCGCGCCCAAACCTGTTGAACCCCGCTATAAGCTGCAGCCTGACTTTGTATTTTTTGCCCATGCCGGTTATGCGTATCTCACATTCGGACAATTGAACACGATTTTCCGCAACGGTATGCAGGCACAGGCCGGGGCAGACTGGATTCCGCTGACACCGCGGTTCTGGCATTTACACGCACTGACGCTTTCGGCCGGTTTTGCGACATTTAGCGATGCTTCACGCCGTCTACAGTTTGTCAGCCTGACCGCAGGCCCCCGGCTTGTTCTCTATCACTTTGAAAAATACGGAATTGCCGCCTATGCCTCGCCGCTCGCGGGGTTGGCCTTCACGAGCCTCAGGGGGTATACCTTTTCCGCAGATTATGCGGTATTTACCGCCATCGCGGCAATAAGCCTCGAAAAAAGTTTCGGTCGTCTGACTGCCGGAGTGCAGCTGAACCTAAATTATCTGTTCGACAGCTCGGTAAGTTTTTCTTCGACCGGTATTAACGCATCGGTTGCATACCGCCTGTGAAATGTTCAGACAGTCTGACAGATACGAAGACCTGAAAAACCTGGTCGCGCTCTCGCTGATCGTGTTGCTGATTGGCGGTATCGTGTTCGCGTTTTTGTACCGCAACATACGTATGGCGATTGTTACTTACGAAATCGAACAGCTTAAAAAAGAACGCAGAAATATCTATATCGAGACAGAAGAATTGCGGCTGCAGGTCGCGCGGCATTCATCCGCTGACCGCATGGAAAAACTGTTTCGTGAGAAATACGGTTTTTTACCCGTCGAGGTGAGCCAGAAAATCAGTACGTATATTCTCCCTCGCATCGATGTCAAATCAAGCCAAGACGAGCGAACGAAATGAAGTTTAAACTTCATACCCCCTACCAACCCGCCGGCGACCAACCGACTGCAATCGCCGAACTAAGCGACGCGCTGAAGCCGGCAGACGGCAAAGCGACGCTGATCGGCGTCACCGGCTCGGGCAAAACAATGACGATGGCCGCCGTCGTCGAAAACCTGCAGAAACCGACTCTCGTCATCACGCACAATAAATCTCTTGCGGCGCAGCTTTACCGTGAATTCAGCGAGTTTTTTCCCGAGAATGCGGTAGAATATTTCATCAGTTATTACGATTATTACCAACCCGAGGCATACGTCGCCGTTACCGACACCTACATCGAAAAAGAATCATCAATCAATGATGAAATCGAAAGACTGCGACTGCGTGCGACAGCATCACTCATCGAACGCGAAGATGTCATTATCGTCGCTTCGGTCAGTTGCATCTACGGTTTGGGTTCGCCCGACACGTACAAAGATTCGGTGTTAATGATCGACAAGGCCGTGAAGGCGGGTCGCGACGAGGTGATGGCACGCCTGATGCGTATGCAGTATGCACGCAACGATACAGAATTAACACAGGGCCGGTTTCGCGTTCGCGGCGATGTTATCGATGTTTTTCCCGCGTACGCCAATGAACCTTACCGTATCGAATTCTTCGGCAATGAAATCGAGGCGATAAATAAAATTGATCTGCTGACCGGCAAAAAGAAAGAAAACCTGCGCCGTATCGCTGTTTATCCGGCAAAACATTTCATTACTTCGCCAGCGACTCTCGAGCACGCTGTCGAAGAGATGAAAAGAGAACTCGAAGCTCAACTGGCCTATTTCAAGAGTGTCAACAAGCCCCTCGAAGCCGAACGCCTGCGTCAGCGCACTACCTATGATATCGAAATGCTGCGCGAAATGGGTTACTGCAGCGGCATTGAAAACTACTCGCGCATTCTGACCGGTCGCCCGCCGGGGTCACGCCCTGAATGCCTGATCGACTATTTTCCCGATGACATGCTGGTCATCGTCGATGAAAGTCATGTCACGATTCCGCAGATTGGCGGTATGTTTGCCGGTGACCGCTCGCGCAAGCAGACTTTGGTCGACTTCGGCTTTCGCCTGCCGTGTGCGCTCGATAACCGCCCGCTCAATTTTGAAGAATTCGAAACGCTCGCGACTAACGTGCTCTATGTCTCGGCGACGCC
>JAEUSA010000228.1 GCA_016788945.1 Leptospiraceae bacterium | reverse complement strand
ACGGCAAAAGAGATCGAAATCTGTAACCAGCCGATGATTCAACTGATGGCGCAGGTTGTCCCCTCTCCGCGCTCACCGGGTGAGCAGGGTGAAGAAAAAAAGAACGACGATGGTGGTGGTTATCAGCAGGGGCCAATGGCCGAATCAGGCAAACCGGGTGAAGGCGATTTTGCCGAACAATACGGCATTCCCGGCGGTAAATGGAAAGAGCAACTCGACCGCACCGAAGAAGGTGAAAAGCTCAGCGAGAATTTTGGCTCCAAGGACGACGGCGCTTCTGTCAACCAGAGCGTCCCAGAGGAGTACCGCAAACGCAAACGCGACTACCGCAATATCATTGCGAAAGATATATTTCCCACTTTAAATACCATTGAAAAACCTTTTCGCGAAGAGATTAAAGAAGCACCCCAGCAACTCGAACAAATGGAAGAACGCAACGAGGTGATTGAAAACTACCGGCTGTGGCGTGAAGGCAAGGCGATTCCGCATAAGCGACGCACGAAAGTCAAACTCGATCGCCCGCAACAGGGCAGCGCCGGCCGTCTGGCATTCGACGATGCAGCGCGCCGTAGATATTTCGACGAAACATTGGCCGAGCCCAAAGAAAAACAACTCGATCGGTTTTTGCAAGACTACGGCAATTATGATCCCAACGAGGGAGATTTACCGCGTGCCATAAGAGATCTCTACTACGAAAACCTGCAACGTGTCGCATCTTCATTTCATCCGGACATGACGTATCTTGCGATTGATTATTTTCATGAGGCTCTCAACAAAGAAGAGTTCTTGCGCAAGGCCCTTGATGTTGCTTCGAAGAAAAAGGGCACAAAATATGCGACGGAAATATTGTTTGCGATCGAAAATATTTATGAAATTCAGGGCCGTGCGCTCAAGCTTCTCTTTGAAGTGAAAAGACATATTGCAGGCCTTTCGCCCAAAGAACGTGAGAATATACGCGTGCAGACACTCGATAAAGTTGTGAAGCGATATATTCCGCTGGCAGAAAAAAAGGGTATCCGCAACGAGCGCGCCGCACTGCAGCATTATTATCTGAAACGCAGTGAGATCCTCGATTATCTGATGGAGAATACACCGGGCGGTTACCGCACAAAAGATGCGACCTTTGCGAAGGGGCGTATTTTTTGGGAAAGCATAGATCGCAGCGACCCGTCATCGTGGGGGCAGGCCAAAAGAGCGGTCGATATTTGGCGCACGATCGATTCGCTGAGTTCGTCGGGAGATTTTGTGGCTGAAGAATTACACAAAGCGATGAAAGAGCCGATGGCAAAGTTCCGAGCGCTGAATACGCCTGAAGGACAGCGTATTGACATAGCGATTGCGCAGAATCTTAATCGTTTGATGCAGAAGAAGACCGAACGGGAAAATCGCCTGTTATGGTCGTCAAGAGCAGACAAAACAAGAAGCAAACAATGAGCGGCGAAAAACAATCGTGGCAGGTGCGGGTAATACGCGTTGCATTCAGGGTGCTCGCTCTGTTGGTCATCGATCTTGTGGTGCAGACGGTAAACCTGCAGATTATCGGGCTGCAGAAATATATTACTCCTCCGTTTGTGACGATTCTCGGCATGTTACTCGTCGTCGCGTTGTTTTATTTCTTACTTGCCTATATCGAGCAAATGACTAAGGCAGTGCTGGCGTACGTCGTTGATCTCGGCAAGACGTTCAAATACCGTAAGACCGCCGTAATGCTGATTATTCTACTTCTGTATATTTGCGCATTCTTCGTATATTACCGTCTGTGGTTTAACCGCTGGATTTGGTTCGACGACTTGCCCAAGGTTTTTTCGGGGAAAATTCTTCGCTGAATAGCGTTTGCCCGCCCGTTGCAAAGTCATCCAATGGCCCATGCGGCGTGATTCGATGACGGTCAGAAATCCGGCTGACAATTTTGACTTTTACGTTCAGACATGGCGACCGGAAACCATCAAAAAGGTGCTGGTTATTCAGCATGGCTTCGGTGAACACTCTGGTCGTTACCAAAATCTACTATCGGCACTCGAGAATGAAGGCACCATGGTTTATGCTCTCGATGCCCGCGGTCATGGCAAGACCCCCGGTCGTCGCGGGCATATCGATGATTTTAATCAATATTCGTCAGATCTGGCGGTTCTTGTCAAAAAGGCTCGCAGTGAAAATCCCGATCGGCCGCTCATTTTGCTCGGTCATTCGATGGGCGGGCTGATTGCCACCCTGACTGCGCTTAAGCCTGAAATAGCAAAAGAACTCAGGGGATTAATTGTCTCGAGCGGCGCGTTTAAACCCGTTGTCGATACCGTTCAGGGAATCAAGAAGACGGTGGGTACATTGCTTGCAGAATTTGCACCGGCGATGACGGTACCTGCGGGGCTGGATGTGAAACTGATTTCGCGCGACGACAACGTTGTTCAGGCCTATGTCAATGACCCGCTCGTGCACGGGAAAATTTCGCTCAAAATGGGGGTCGACCTGTTTGCTACCGGTGAGTACCTTCTCGAACAGGCGAGTCGCATAACACTACCGGTTCTCGTTATACACGGTGACGCAGATGGCATCGCGCAGGCAGAGGGCAGCAAAGCGTTCTATAAAGCTCTCAGTTCGCAAGATAAAACTCTGAAACTATATCCGGGTTTCTATCATGAAACCATGAATGAACCGCTTGCTGACAGACGTCAGGTATTGAGCGACGTTGTCGCTTGGATCAACGCACATTCGTAATATGGCAACCGACTATCTGATCGCAGGCGGTACAGGTCTTGTCGGCAGCGAAATTATTCGCCAACTGTTAGCAAATGAAAGTACACGGAAAATAATTACCCTCGGCCGCCGCGCTGCGGATTTTTCCGATAAACGACTTACCCACCTGACTTATGATTTTTCCGGTCGCCCGCAAAAGTCGGCTTTGCCGTCTAACTGTGTGGCGATTTGTACTCTTGGTACGACTATTAAACAAGCCGGCAGTCAAGAAGCTTTTCGCAAAGTCGATTTTGACTACGTACTCAATTTTGCCGAAATTGCCCGTGATATCAAAGCAAGCTCGCTGCATGTTGTGACCGCGCACGGGGCGGCAAAAAGCTCGCTGATCTTTTACAATCGCGTCAAAGGTGAAATTGAAGAAGCGATTCAGCGGATCGGGCTTGTCGAAGTGCATATTTACCGCCCTTCGTTGCTGATCGGAAATCGTAAGGAACACCGAGCAGGTGAGGGTTTCGCCGCTGCGGCGGCAAAAGCTCTGTCACCGGTTTTTAAACTGCCCGGGCTCAGCTCGGTGCAACCGACTCCGGCAGACCATTTTGCAGCGTTCATCATCCGCCAAGCATCGTCTGTTTCTCCCGGCAACCATGTGCATTCGAACGCCGAGATTATGAGCGATCGCTGAAACTAAAACGCCGTCTTCACGAAATCACGCAATTTTTCGTGCAGCTCAAGAGTAGCCGGAGTAAAAAGCAGTGATCCGATGATTGTTGCTGTGAGCGCGCCCGTTAACGTCGGTGCCGCTGCTTCATGCATTGAATCTCCGACGATGTCTGCCTGCACGAGGGCTTCGAGCTGAGCCGTGTGCCGCGTCACAATGCTGTCAGCCTCAGCAGCATGGCGGGCGCTTGACCATGCCGCGCCTGAAGTCAGCCAGCTGTTACCGTTCAGGAATGTAAAAAAACCGAAGCCTATCAGGTATCCCGCCAGTCCGTATGTGCCGCCTAACAGGCAGGAAAATGCAGGTAATGCCATGGTACCGATAAACAGCGGCAGTACCTTGCGCGTAAGATAGCGAACGGCGATTTGCCACAGACCACGCATATCAGGTTCGACTTCCGCTGAAGTGAGTCCGGGAATCTCGCGGAACTGCCGGCTGGTTTCACGCACGAGCAGCGGACCGAGATTGAGCACAAGTTCGTTGATTCTTGCCGACAAAAAATATGAAGCAATGGCGCCAATCAACAGCATGGCAGTCTGCGTCAGATGTTTAAATAGAGACGCGGCTCCTGCATCAGACAGAATCTGTGCATAGACGAGAAAAATCAGAATTGCCAGAGCAGAAAACATGATCTTTCCATGCAGAACGTAAGAAGGTACCGAAACGCTGCGCAGATTGCGGAATTTTTCAAGCAGATCATTCTTTTCGCCGCGCCGCGCTTCAAGTTTGATGCGTCCTATCGTTGTTGAGGCCAGCGGCATAATGACTGCTGTTGCCTGCGCCACGATGAAGAGAGACACCATCGATGTCAGCGCCAAAGACAGCGCAAACAGCCCATGTCCAAACCGGTTTTCCCCGCGTTCGTCGATTACTCCAAGCAAATAAACCAGCGACATCATCGCGGCAATAATCAACGCAGGTATCGCCGCCCCCCGCATGCCCGAGGCAATACCTCGGTGGATCACAGTCGAAACAGAACTGGCCGCCGCGGCGATGAGGCTCCTTGCTGTCTTGTGGTTTTCGGCAACGTAGATGGCGGAATATACATTGAGTAAAAAAGCGGTGAGCGAGCCCAGGAAAATTATCCAGAAATACTTGATATGTATTTGGGCAATCACGACCAGAAAGAAATAAGCAATAACCGCCTGAATACTGATTGCGGCGATGTAACCGATGCGGATATTCCATAAAAAGGTTTCTGGTGATGTTTTATCGCGCACGCGCATAATAAAAAAAGCCGGAATCGCTGAAATTATGCCCATCGCGAAGACGAGTATGGAGATCGAAAATTTTCCCGCGATAAAAATTTTGGTCTGGGCTTCTACCTGAGTGGCGATCAAAAGCACCACGAGGCAGAGAATCAGATACTCGAGATGGTAGAAAAAAAAACGGTTCACCGAAGCAAGGTTTTGTCGTAACCGCCACAACGGATTTGCTTGTCCGACGAGAGGTAACGTTGCTTCTTGCCTGCCCATCAGTTCAAATGCGTAATCGCTTGAGCGTGCAATCAATGAAACATTAAAACGAAGCCAGTATAATACCAGAGCACCGCCGTATGCGGGTAAAAGCAGCAGTTCAGCTGAAATCGAGTGCAACCGCTCGGTCGAAACGATATACCCGAGGGCAATCAGCGTCGCACCGAGGCCAAGCAGCGCGCCGGCGTAAAGAAAATGCCTGAACAAGCGGCTCATGCTGGCTTTCTGTAGCATTTGCACGCGGCGATCCATGCGCCGGTGCAGGATATCCGTAAACCAGGCCACACCAAGGATGAGCAGAAAGGCTACGCTGATGACGCCGAGCATCAGATGATCGGTGATACCGTGGCGAACAAACTCGAGGTAATAGGCAAGACCGGCGCAACAGGCGTATACCAGTGCCGATAACACAAGTATCTTGCGCAAGTACGTTTGGTAGCCATCGTGGGAAAATTTTGTGATCGCCGCAGATTCCTGTCCGCCGGGCAACCGCAGGCGTTTGGTAATCTGCAGAATGCAGAGCAGACAGCTCAGCAAGCCCCCTGCCGCAGCCACGGTGATCAGGACATTGTACATTGGGGTGTAACCTGTTATTTTTTGAATGAGCGTAAAGTGTTATTGCGTACGGCTTTGCGTGACGGGCGCGGAGCATCTTTAGCGAATTCACTAATTTTCATACCCATCAGGCGCTCTAAAAGTTCAATTCCGGTATCATCTGACAAACTTTCGGTTGCAAGCGCGAGGGCAAAGTCTTCCAGTTTTCCAGCTTTGCGCAAAAATTCTGCAAGCCTCGCCATAGCCGCGCGCTCACTAAGGCCGGGAGTGTGATTCGAAAGCATGACCTGTTCCATTGTCGTGGGTTTTGCCCGGGCGGCATCGGCAAATGAACTGCCGTTGGCTCCAATGGAAAGCGTTTCCGCAATGAACACCTTCTGCCAGGGACGCAAGGCCTGCTGCTGCAACACGTGAAGGAGAATTTGCTGATCGAGAATTATGCCTGATACACCGCAATGCGTTGATATAATGTTCAGCCGCGCGTTAAAATGACCTTCGCGCTGCCGGGAGAATTTCAGTTTATTGCGGTAAATTGGCGCATTCGCATAAAGCCGCATCTGCACGGGAAGTCGCGTCTGTGCAATAGATAGTCTCTTGCGGTAAACCGCGCTCGATTCGCTAAAACGTTTCGCCATACGCTCCGCCGTTGCTGTTGAGCATTGATGCTGCAGGTATGCATCGTCGCGCCGCAAAAAATGCCATCCCGACGGCAAATCCAGAGGTTTATCGAGCTCGTACTCAACCGCAGCTGCATGCACAACAGCCGA
>JAEUSA010000177.1 GCA_016788945.1 Leptospiraceae bacterium | reverse complement strand
GCGCATACCCGGTTGCCGGCTGACTTCAGTTCAGGCCGACGCAATCGCAGAAATCAGCGAACGCTGGGGCTCGGGTGCGGTCGACATCACCACCCGCGGCAACATGCAGATTCGCGAGATTCAGCCGAAAGATATTATTTCAGTACTCACGCGGCTTTATGACGCGGGCCTAACGTCGAAAGGCTCGGGGGCCGACAACATTCGCAATATCACGGCATCGCCGACTTCGGGTTTCGACGCCAATGAACTAATCGACGTTTTGCCTCATGCCCTGTCTCTGCACCACTATATTCTCAACAACCGCGAGCTCTATGGCCTACCGCGCAAGTTTAACGTCTCATTCGATAATGGCGGCGCCGTGAGTGTCGCAGTCGATACCAACGACATCGGTTTTATACCTTTAAGAATTGAAAACGATGCACAAATCGCAGATGGTATCTACTTTCGTGTCTTGCTCGCCGGCATTACTGGTCACCAGCGTTTCGCCCGCGATGCCGGCATTCTTGTCAAAGCCGACGAGGCGGTAACACTCGCGGTCGCAATGATCAGGGTATTCATCGCGCACGGCGATCGCACCAATCGCAAACGGGCGCGCCTTGTGTACCTGATTGAAAAATGGGGCGTGCAGAAATTCCTCGACGAAACGCAGAAGCTGCTATCGTTTCCACTGCTCTATGCCTCTGCAGAAAATTATCCGGCGAACACGCACAAAGTACCGCACGGCCACGTCGGCATCTACCGCAGCGCCGGGCAGTTGCTCAACTACGCAGGCATTGCCGTACCGGTCGGCCGTCTGTCAGCAAAACAGCTGAGGGGTATCGCACAACTATCGAACAAATACGGCAGGGGGGATTTACGGCTGACCGTGTGGCAGAATATCATAGTGCCGCATATTGCCGATAAAGATGTAACAAAATTCTCCCGCGAGGTTGCTGCGCTTTCGCTCGCATGTTCAGGCACCGCCGTTTCGGGCGGTATTGTCGCCTGCACCGGGAACACCGGCTGTAAGTACGCCGGGGCAAATACCAAAGACACGGCGATCGCTACGGCCGCGTACCTCGACAAACGCATCGAACTCGACCGGCCAGTCAATATCCACTTCACCGGTTGCGCGCACAGCTGCGCGCAGCACTACATCGGCGACATCGGTCTCATGGGTGTGCCGATCACGGGTGGCGAAGGCTTTAACATCGCGCTCGGCGGCGGCCTCGATGCAACGCAGGCGATCGGCAATGAAGTATTCTGGAAAGTGCCCCGTGAAGAGATACCGCAGAAACTGGAAAAAATCCTGACCGTGTATAAAGAAAAGCGCAACGACGGTGAAACCTTCGCCGCTTTCACGCGCCGGCACGACGTCAAAACCCTGCAGGAGCTATTTTCATGAACAGTGTTCCCGTCATACCCGAATCGGCGCCTTTTACGGCAGAGCAGCGGGCGTATCTCAACGGCTATCTCGCCGGCCTTTTCGCGCGTGGTACGTCGCCGGCTGAAACAGGCAGTGATGCGGCAGCAAAACAATTAATCCCTCTTACGATTCTTTATGGCTCGCAAACAGGTACCGCTGAATCGCTGGCAAAACAACTCGCCAAGACCGCCGCGGCAAAACAGTTTGTGGCAACCGTGACAGACATGGCGCAGGTGAATGCCGACGTTCTGTCGAACGCTCGACACCTGTTTATCATCACGAGCACCTACGGCGACGGGGAACCGCCCGATAACGCCAAAGATTTCTGGAACGCACTTTCGCAGGAAAATTTTCCGAAACTGCCGGCGATACCCTTTTCGGTTTTTGCGCTCGGCGACACCAGCTATGAGAAGTTCTGCCAGTTTGGCAAAGATCTCGACCTTAGGCTCGAGTCACTCGGCGCCAAGCGGATCTATGAACGCATCGACGCGGATACCGACTACGAACAGGCATTCCAGAGCTGGGCGCAGGGCGCACTCGGCGCGCTTGCCGGAGTAGCATCAGAAGGCGGGTTTTCTGACAGCAAACCCGGTACTGCCACGGCCGTGGCATGGTCTGCCGAAGAGGCCGGC
>JAEUSA010000166.1 GCA_016788945.1 Leptospiraceae bacterium | reverse complement strand
CGCTCTCGAATTTTGGGATGAGGGCATGCTGTATTCGAGCAAGCGCAACAAAGTTGTCGTAGTGAAATATCGCTCATGAAAGAGTATTCGACGATACTGAATACCAGCCTCAGCGCCCTGTTCGAAGGTGTGCCCGACCGCGTCGTCAGTTATCGGCCAATCGGTGTCGAAAAATTCTACGAAAGTGTGTATGATGTTTCTTGCCACATTTCTTTTTTTGACGTATCAGGCAAGCGCGCCGGGGTTGCGCTCCTCAACGTGAATCGCGACGACGTTCTCGACCTTTGGCAAAATGTTCTCCGCCTGCCTTTGCCCGATGGGGTGCCGGCAGGGGAGATTGCTTCAGAGCTGACCAATATGATCGTAGGCAACGCCACGGCTTTGTTGTACGAACGCGGGCACAAAACCCAAATCGCGGTACCGCACATCATTGACTGCGGAAAGCAGATAAAACTTTCAACACAGAAGCGCGATGATTTTCACTATTTTGAATTCTTTGATGACAAACTTCGCTTTAATTGGGTGCATTGTTTTTACGACGTGATTGAATTCTAATTTGACCCGCCTGCCACCGAAGCCACGCACAAAACGCGAGGCCCAACCCATCGGCGGCATCGTCGATTTTCATCTGCGCCGGCAGGTTCAGAAGTTTTGCCGTCATCAACTGCACGGTCTTCTTCTGCGCGCTGCCCGACCCGGTGATCGATTTTTTCATCGCGCTGGGCGAAATTTCAGAATAGCTGATACCCGCGAGAAACAAGTTCATGACAATGACGCCGCGCGCCTCAGAAAGCCTGATACCGGTAGTGAGGTCTTTTCGCAGAAATACCTGTTCGAGCGCAGCATGCGTGATGCTGTGGGATTTCAAAAGTTGCTGCAGAAATTTCTGCATGTGGGCTAGTCTTTCCCCTTCTTTCTGCTTAGGGCTCGTCTCGCAGACTCCCGCGTCGACGAAAGCCGCGCGGTTACCGGTGACCTCGATCAGGCCATAACCCATGCGCGCATAACCGGGATCAATCCCCAGAAATTTCATACCCACCGGCTGCGGGCGAAGTGCAGGCCCTCGGGTTTAATCTCGATGCGGTATTCGTCTTCACTGACGAACCCTGAGGTTTTGAGGTCTTCTATCGCGGGGCGCAGGTGGTGAATATCTTTACCGATCACGACCTCGAGATCGGCAATCGCGACGCTTCGGCCCGCGCGGTCGAATAGATACTGCAGAATCGAAAGCGCAGTTTCACTGTGCACGCGATTGGTTAAGCGCCTGCGCGGGTAATCGTACCACCACTCGCGGTGAAGACAATCGGCTCTCCGGTTTTGAGTTCAAGTTCGAGCACCTGCGCCTCGCTGAGCTTTTCGAGATACATGATGATCGCGCGCAGGCTGTTGCCGTGCGCGGCGACGAGGATGTTTTTTCCTTCTTTCAGTTTGGGTTCAATATTTTCCTGAAACCACGGTATCGTGCGCTCAGCCGTGTTCTTGAGCGCCTCACCGTTGGGTGGTGGCACGTCATAACTGCGTCGCCAGATTTTCACCTGCGCGTCGCCGAATTTTTTCGCAGTCTCTTCTTTGTTCATGCCCTGCAGTTCGCCATACATACGTTCGTTGAGTTCCCAGGCTGAAAAAACGGGAATCGTGTTCGCTTCGGTTGCCGGCGAATAGATTTTAAACCAATCATTGGGCTTTTCGGCATTGGCCTTCTGAATTACCGGCACCTTGCCTTCTTTATTCTCTGACATGACGATCATCGCGGTGGTGATGGCGCGAATCAGGGTGGATGTATATATGATATCAAATTTTTCCTCTGCGAGGCGCCTGCCCGCAGCGATCGCTTCTTGAACGCCCTGCGCCGAAAGCGGCACATCGACCCAGCCGGTGAAAAGGTTATGCAGGTTCCACAGCGACTGGCCGTGGCGAATAAGCACGAGTTTTGCCATGCGCGGAAATCAAATTTCGA
>JAEUSA010000143.1 GCA_016788945.1 Leptospiraceae bacterium | reverse complement strand
GATCCCCGTTCCCTTTGGTAAGATTCACATGCAGGTCGCCGGCCCTGAGTCGTCGAAAGCAATCCTCTTTATACATGGCTGGCCCGAGTCGCATGACACGTGGTCGCACCAGATGGAATATTTCTCGAAGAAGTACCGCGTCGGGGCGATCGATCTGCCGGGTGTCGGTGAGTCGAGCGCGCCACCGGAACGTGGCGGCTATCATATCGACAATATCTTGCCGCTGATCTCTGCGGCGATTAAGGCGCTCGGGGCAAAAGAGACGCATCTCGTCGCGCACGACTGGGGGGCGATCATCAGTTGGGTGTTTGTCTCGCGTCCCGAATATGCTTCGCAGATTGCGTCATATACTGCGGTGAGCGGTCCGCACCCGGCGCTCGCGCGCGAGAATCTGTTCGGCAAATTTAAATCGCTGAATCCCGGCAAAATTCTCGAAGGTCTGCAGCAGACCGCCAAGTCGTGGTATATCTATCTTTTCCAGATGCCCTACGTACCCGATTTTATTCTGAACAATTTTGGCCGTCTCGTGTGGCCGCGCGCCCTGATGCAGGGCGGGGTGCCGTCTGATGATCCGATGCTCGACGCAAGCAATGAAGACATCGGAAAAATTGCGGTCAACCCCCTCAACCTCTATCGCGAAATGCTGCAGGGCAAATGGATCGAGGTCCCGAGCCGGATTGATACCCGTGTACAGGTCATCATTCCTAATCACGATCTCGCCATTACCCCGGAGATTTATTCGAACGTACCGGAGATTGCGCCGCAGGCTCAACTGCACTATGTCGACGCAAACCACTGGGTACAGCGTTCGCACCCGGATCTGGTGAATGAGTTGATAGAGAAGTTTATCCAGTAACATTTGCGCTTGGCGCAAATGTTACTGGATACAAATCAGTTGGCCGGGAGAAGTTCAGTCTTCTTAAACCAACTATCTGGTAGCGAATAGCGGAAGATACGTTTGATCACTTCGCTGTATTGTTTGGTGAAGCTGCCCGTGTTGTAGTGCTGGCCGTACTTCGCACAGATCTCGCGTACGCGCGGTGCCATCTCTGCGTACCGCCATGCCGGAATGTCCGGGAACAGGTGGTGTTCGATCTGGTGGCTGAGGTTTCCGCTCAAGATGTGGAACCACCAGTCGCCCGTCAGGTTCGATGAACCTCTGAGTTGGCGCAGATACCAGGCTCCGCGGCTTTCGTCCGTTATTTCTTCTTGCTTAAAGGTTTCAGCGTCGCTCGTGAAATGGCCGCAGAAAATGATCGCATGCGCCCAAACGTTGCGCATCAGGTTGGCAAAGATGTTACCGGTGAGCACCGGCAACGCATTTTTGCCTGCCGTGGCAGGAAAGTACACATAGTCTTTCGCGGCCTGCGACAGAATCTTCTTGAGAACCGGCATTACCTCTTTGAGTGTCAGGGATTTTTCACCGTTCTTCACGCGGTCGGTCTCGAGATCGTGCAGTGCCACGCCATATTCAAAGAGCAATGACAAGAACATATTCGAAATCGGCTGCGCGAGATGCTGCGGCTTCCATGGGTCGTCGTCAGTGAGGCGCAGAATGCCGTAGCCGAGGTCGCGGTCTTTACCGACGTTGTTGGTGTAGGTGTGGTGCATATAGTTATGCGAATGCCGCCAGCCATCGGCGTGCGACGCGGTATCCCATTCATAGGTCTGCGAATGGATGTCGGGGTCGTTCATGAAGTCATATTGCCCGTGCATGACGTTATGGCCGATCTCCATATTCTCGAGAATCTTGGCGATGCCGAGGTTCCATGTTCCCTTAAACCACGACTCGGGGTTTGCGCCGTCGATCTTCAAGAGTTCACGACCTAATAGTTCATGGTCGCGGCACAGCTGAATGATGTCGCGGATGTACTGCGCATCTTCGGCGCCGACTTTGGCGAGAGTTTCGGCACGCAGCTGGTCAAGCTCGGCGCCGAACGCGTTGATTTCTTCTGTGGTGAGGTTTCTGTTTTTCATGGTATTCTCCTTTGATTTTTGATTGCGCTGCGTAAGCAGCACAATCAAAGAATTATCTCCACTTTCCCGACGGCCTGACTGACGCAGAGCTGGATGTTCTCTTCACCTTGTGTCAACTGACCGCTGAGGATATTTTTTACCATTCCGGATTTTTTGTGTGCTTTGCATTCATGGCAGATGCCGCGGCGGCAACCGTGCTTCGGTTTGAGGCCCGCCGCTTCGGCGGCCTCGAGCAGATTACCGGCAGCCGGTGCTTCGACACGGGAACGCACGAAAGTTGCCTGCCCGGCTTCGGTCGTCGCCGGCATGCTCGGCAGCGTGTAATATTCGCTGGCGATATTTTGTATGCCCAGCGAACGAAATCCCTCTTCGAGATTCTTCACGAAGTCGCCCGGGCCGCACAGCATCACCTTTGTCTCGTTGCCTGCGAGTTCACTGCCCAACAGGTTTTGCAGCGTGGCAAAGTTCAGTCGGCGCTTTTCGACACCTTCTGCTTCGCTCAGAAAGAATTGCGGCAGAAAGTTGTTGTGGCGTTCGGCAAGATGCTCGAGCTCGGCACGGAAAATGACTGCATCAGCCGAATGGGCCGCGTGAAAAAATTGTACATCCGCCTTAATGCCTGATGCCAGAAGCTCGCGGGCCATCGCAAAAACAGGCGTGATACCGCTGCCCGCAGAGCAGAAGATATAACTCTTCGCAGCCTTCACCGGCAGGGTGAAACCGCCGCGCGGGGCAGAGATTTCTATTTTGCTGCCGACGACGATGTTCTCATGAATAAAGCCTGAGACAAGACCACCCGCTTGGTTTTTGACGGTGACCTGCAGTTCGCTGCCTTCGCGGCTCACGATCGAGTACTGGCGCACATGGCGTACGCCGCGGATTTCGACTGCGAGGTCGATATGTTCTCCCGCTTGCGACGCGGGAAAGTCTTCCGGTAATTGAAGCGTCAGGCTCACCGCATCAGCGGTTTCGCGTTTCTTGCGCACGACTTCGGCAATCGGCCGGTAATGTTTGTTAATACCGGTGTAGCGTTGTGCCGAACGGCTGAAAATGCCAGTTCGGGCAATATCGGGCAGCACTTTCTCAAATGCGCGGAACGCATCGAGCAGCTGTGTTTGGACTGTGTTTTCCATTTATCCCCCTTAGGTGCCTGCGTGAAGAGGCAATGAGTGAGGACAATTTAACAGCGTTAGTTATATCGTAAACAAATGTTTATTATTTTCTGAATTCCGGGTTTTCGCCGGAATCGTTAGGTACACCAGCGGTGGCTTTATCTAACTTCGCGGTAGCAATTGGTGGCAAGTTTTACTGGTACGCGCAGCGAAACCCCACGGACGAATTGGTGTATGTGCTCGAGGGCTCGAAGTCGAGATTGTATATGCCGGCATTAGTGTCGTTCGACAGGTGCCCACCGCGCATCGCGTAGCCATTTGCACCCTGCACATCGCGCCAATACTGACCTATGCCGTTCACGGCAAGCAAGCCCGTGTCATTGCTTTTGAATGTGTTGGCCGGCATTGATGCAGTCGGCGCGGGGGAGTTGACTTCGACGTAGGTTGATATCGTGCCCGCCCGGTCGGTGAGCAAATACCAATCGATAAATTCTTTCGCATTCCCTGAGAAATCCCATATCGTCTGACCGTTCGCGAGAACGTGTGTGCGCCGTTGTGTATGGTGCACAGTTTGAGAACAAGTGTCACCCGTGCCTGAGCAAGGGTCGCCGTCGGTGCTGGCTGCCAGTGTGTTTGGCGGTACGTTGTCTGAATGGCCGCGGTTGAGAGTTCCCGAGCTGACCGTGCCCGTCGACCAGTTTGTTGCCGTCGCTTCGATGCTTCGGGCAATCGTCATCCATTCGGCATTGGTGACCAGATGATATTGCCCTCCCATAGCTGCGCATGCGGTTTTTGCCGCAGTCTGCGTTATGTTCACCCACGGCAGGCCTGCAGCTGCTGATATTGGCGCGCCCGTGCAGGTTCCGTTGCATTTCATTTCATATTTCGCAACACAGAAATTAGCGGTTGTACCGACGGCATTGTTAAACGGCACGGGTATAAAGTTCGTCGGGCAATTGGCATTGCTGATTATTGTGATCAGTGATGCCAGGCTGGTGCCGGCCGCATCGGTTACGGTTACGACTGCTGAACCAATTGCGCTGGGCGCAGTGTAGGTCGAGCCGGACACGGAGCCACCACCGCTGAAAACCTTGAGAGTGTAGGGGGGATTTCCCCCCGATACGGTAAGTTGCAGCGTTTGCGACTCGGCCACAGTCGCGCTCTGGGGTGATAGCCGCAGGGGGCCTCTGATATTGGCGGCTGCGAGTAGTTCGTCGGTCGTCGTGTTTTGGCAACTTCCTAACAAGGCTGCGCAGAACATGAAGAGAAACGAAATTATTTGATTTCTTTTTCTGCTCATTCTATCCTCATCGTGGTTAATTATTCCAGGATTCCTGTAGACCGAGATCTAATCAGGCGAATCACCAGATATAGAAGAAATCCAAGCGGGCCCACCATAAACGTCAGAAACCAGACGGGCAGCATCAGCAAGAATGAAATGCCGCGCCGCTTCGCGTCGGTGAGCTGCCAGCTACCAATGAAAAGATCGAAGGCGAGGTAGTGAATCCAACCCGCAGTCGTGACCCAAGGGTTAGTGAAAAGTTGCTGCACGCCTGCGAGGCTCGAGAAGTCGCCGCCCGAATCGGGACGAATGCCGATCACAATGAATGCGTATGTGCCGCTCAGTAGTAGCGGAATTGCAGCGAATTGTGTGAGCCGCAAAAAAACCGGAGAGAACCAGCCGATCACGAGGGTAATCCACCCTATGATGGCTGCATAGTTAGCGCACTGTAGTAGAAGCTCTGGTTTCATCGGAAATGATAGTGTTATGCGACCATCTTTTTCAGATCGCCGAGCTTCTGCGTACGTATCTTGTGTACGGTGCCGTTATTGAGATGTACCTGAAAGCCCTTAAAAAAACCAATTTTGAGTTCTTTGACTTCTGAACGAGGTATATTCAGGCTTTTCGAATTTTTTGCCCCCATTTCTACGCACAAATTTTCAAATTCTTCCGCCGATGGTGCCGACGAAGCGACATACCTGACCATCTCATAGCCATGTTTGGCATTCTTTAGGCTGGCAAAAGCCTCTCTGGCGCTGCTCTTGAGTTCCTGAAAATCTTTTTTGATGGATTTCAAAGTGTCCATGAAGCTCATGTCTTTGTCGTCTTCGTTTCCCGCGAGACTGGTGCTTTGGTATATATTGAGTATGACACGGTTTTTGGTTACAATCAGGTTACCCGATTGAAAAACCATACCAGGTTCAAGATACGCTGCTGTTTTCACCAACACATAATCCTTACCTTCTTGCAGCATAATGCCTCCTATGAACACGGATGTTCTGGCAGTCGGCCCGCATTGACGCGGTTTCATACCGACTCCTTGGATGATCTGCGATTCGCACTGGATTCGCCCGACCCATAATACCTACTTGTTGTTGCACACAATAAGGCGAGAAGATTTTTTTCTCTCCAGGCGCCTTGTCGGAATGCCACGCTTCTCCATCATATGGAGCGGCATTCGTTACCCATGTGCGCAAACACGGTGCAAGATTTTTCTATATCCGAGCGGAAATCGCTTTTTTGTTGACGTTTCAGGTTATTGCGCA
>JAEUSA010000129.1 GCA_016788945.1 Leptospiraceae bacterium | reverse complement strand
GGTGCAGAATTCGCGCAAAGAGGCTGACGCGCAGGGTTATGCAATCGAGACTCTGCTCAAACCGTACCGCACGATGGATTGGAAGACCCTTGCAGCGATCGGTAAAGAATTTAACGCCAATTCGCAAGTGGCGATGGCGTTCAGATTATTGGCTGAGAACGCCGAAAAAATCGGAACCCTAAATATTACCCCTGACCTCCTGCAATCACTGACAGACTCTAAAGACAAATGATCCGGCGCAGCCGTGCTCCCTCACCCCCTTGCCCCCTCTCTCTTAGGGAGAGGGGTAAGATGATTTCCCCTCTCCCTACGGGAGAAGGGTGGCTCTTGCCGGGGTGAGGGCATATGTTTGAATTTGCCATCATTGTCCGCAGCAAAACTCGGCGCGAGCTGCTGCAGGATAAATTTCAGACGCATGCGCAGGCTAAATTTTATGTAGAACGCTCGGGTGGTACCATTGAAGATATCGACATTGAGCACGATACATTCTACCGTAGCCTCGATGCAATCGTCGCACAACTCTCGGGTAAGCTGAAATACAAGGTCATTGATCGTAATTTTTTGCCATCCTTCTTATTTGCCGAGTCGCATTTGGTTATCACTGTCGGGCAAGATGGTTTGGTCGCCAATACGGCAAAGTACGTCGGCGGTCAGCCGATTATTGGTGTGAATCCAGACCCTGCGCGCTTCGACGGTGTGTTGCTGCGGACACAGGTCAATAATTTTGCACACCATCTCACACAATGCTTGAATGGCCAAATGTCGCTTGCCGAAATCACGATGGCCGAATTGGCGCTCAATGACGGACAGAAGTTGCTCGCGTTCAATGATTTTTTTATCGGACCCTCATCGCATATTTCGGCGCGTTATATCATCAGCCATGCGAACCGCCGCGAAGAGCATTCTTCGTCGGGCATACTTGTGTCCACGGGCGCCGGTAAAACAGGCTGGATGAGTTCGGTGATGAATATGGTGACCGGTTTTGCGGGTGCGCCGGATATTGAACGCTACCGTAACTTGCGCTGGAATTCACCCGAACTATTCTACGCGGTGCGCGAACCATTTATCAGCAGGCAGTCTCAGGCATCGATCGTCTGGGGTATCATCGATCAGACGAACCCCCTCGTGTTAGAGTCGCGTATGCCGCAGCATGGTGTCATTTTCAGCGACGGTGTGGAGCGTGATTTTCTGCAATTTAACTCGGGTGCGATTGCCACGATTGCAGTCGCCGCGCAGAAGGCGCGTGTTGTCACCGGATAAGCTTTTCCATTCTACTTTACATCCCCTTTCGCCACGACACTGCGCCGTATGAATCTGCGGTTGTTTGGCATGAATTATTCGATGTGGACGATTCAGGCGCGCTGGGCGCTCGATCACCATGTCATCCGTTACAAATACACCGAACACATTCCAATGATCACGACTCCGCTGCTGCGTATCGTGTCGGGCAAACTGACCGGCAACGTTAGCGTACCCATGTTGATTGCCGATGGCCGGGTTTACGATGATTCATGGCTTATCGCCGCATATGCGGATCGCAATGGGCACAGAGAAAAACTCATACCCTTTGATAAGGTCGACGCGATACGCGAATGGCACGACGTCTGCGACATCGCCCGCAAGGCGAACCGTGTTATTGCAACCGATGCTACGGCGCATAATGAAGACGCCAAGCGGGAAAACCTGCCCGATTTTTTCCCCGAATTCACGCGCAACGTACTGACGCCATTGGCAGATCTGGGGGTCGCGTATCTCGGCATGAAGTATGATTTTCGTCACTCGATTATCGCAGAAGAGAAGAAGAAAGTCCGCGAGGTGCTGACGCGCGTGCGTAAAGCATTGAACGGTAAAAAATTCTTCTACGACCACTTCACTTACGCTGATATTACGGCCGCAGCGACGCTACAATTTGTACGGCCGGTAAGTGATCATGTCATCAAGCTTAAACCCGCTATTCGTGAAGTTTTTACACAGAATGACCTCGCGACTGAATTTGCGGATCTGCTTGAATGGCGTGATGGTTTGTTTGCTGACCAGCATCCAGAACCGTTTACGGTGTGAAACGCGGCACGGCGCTACTGATTTTTCTGACGGCGCTGCAGGTTTTGTCGCCGGTCAGCGAAATCTACACCGGCAGCCGTAAAAAACAGCGCGACGTTGTTCATCCCGATCTGAAACTACATCATCCGAAAATTACGGCTGAATTCCTGTCGAGTTTTAAGCCAACGCAGCTGGATTTCGATATGGGCTGGGTGATTGTTGACGAAAGTACCCGTAAATATCCCCAACATATTACCGCAGCCGATTTGCGTAAGAGTGAGGGAGAGCGCAAAGATAAGACGGGAAAAGAAATACCGCGCATTGCCAACCGCGGGGAATTTCTCTGGAGCGAAGGGCCGACCGATCTCGCAACGCGCAAGAACAACGAAGGGCTCGCATTCGTTCTTGCCAACGATATGGACCGGGCGCGGGATATTTTCGAAGAATTGCGCCAACACGAACCGCAGTTTTTTCCCGGGCGGTTTAATCTCGGTCGCATCTACCTGTACTTCAAACAGCATCGTGAGGCGATCGCCGAATTTGAAAAATGTACACAATTGGTTCCACAATACAGCAAGAATTATTATTATCTCGGCAAAAGTTATGAATTGGCAGCGCGCCGCGATGCGGCAGATTATAACTATCTTCGTGCGTATCGTTACGACATTTATAACCTCGAATCATTGGTCGCCCTCGGTGACTCGCTACTTGAGCAGAAACGCACGGTAGAAGCTCTCAATGTGTTTAAGCACTGCTTGAAGCAAGATTCCGGTTTTAACGATGCGCTAATCGGTATGGGGAAGGTCGCTTACGCTCTGAAAAAATACTACGATGCGACATTGTGGTTTCGCAGCGTTGATTTGCGCTATGCTTACAAAAAAGAACTCCATTTTTACTATGGTGAATCTTCATTTTATGCGCAAGATTACCAGACGGCGGCTAAACAATATGAAGCGATGTTGAATTTTCCACAAGATGCAATTTACTCGAAAATCTCGCTGATGCGCATGCGAAAACGGCTTGAACAGACAAAACGGCTGCTAAATCAGACGGTAGAACAATAACGCATCAGACTCGTACAATCATGAAAACTATCAAAAAACTGCTGATCGCCAACCGCGGTGAAATTGCCTTGAGAATTATGCGCACCGCGCATGAGATGGGAATCCGCACCGTCGCGGTCTACGAAAATGAAGACCGTAACGCGCTCTATGTGCAAGAAGCCAATGAATCCTATTTTTTGCCGCACGGTTTTCTCGATCAGGACACTCTGATAGGTATTTGCAGCGCCGCACAGGTTGATGCGATACATCCGGGTTATGGTTTCTTGTCCGAGAACTCGGCGTTTGTGCGACGCGTTGAGCAGGCAGGACTGATTTTTGTTGGGCCGCCGGCATCGGCAATGGACCGTATGGGTGAAAAAACTGCGGCGCGCAGCGAAGCCCGGGCCGCAAAGGTACCGCTGTTACCTGGTTCAGAAATTGACGATGCCACGAAGCTAAGCGACGCAGAACGCATCGCATTGGTACGCGAAACGGGTTTGCCTGTCGTACTCAAAGCCGCTGCCGGTGGCGGTGGTAAAGCGCAGGCAATTATCGAACAGGAATCAGAGATTCCGCTGGCGTTCGAAAAAGTAATCCGTGAGGCAGAGCGCCTCTACCATAGTAAGTCACTCGTCGTTGAACGGTATCTGGTAAAAGCGCGGCATGTCGAGGTGCAGGTACTCGGTAACGCTGCGGGAAAAAATTTCGCTCTTTTTGACCGTGATTGCAGCGCGCAGCGAAATAACCAGAAGATCATCGAAGAGGCGCCCGCACCCGATTTGCCCGCAGAGGTGCGCAGCGCCTTGCATTCGTCGGCAATCCGTCTCGCCGATCATGTCGGCTACCGCAACGCCGGGACGATGGAGTACCTCTACGACGCCGCGCGCAGCGAATTCTATTTTCTCGAGATGAATACGCGCCTGCAGGTAGAGCACACGGTGACTGAAATGATCACCGGGCTCGATCTCGTGCGCGAACAGTTGCTGATAGCTCAGGGGGCTGCCACTGATTATGCTTCGGTCAGCGCGCAGGGGCATGCGATTCAGGCGCGCATTTGCGCGGAAAAAAGCGACGGTAGCTATTTGCCTTCAACCGGCCTGATTAACGGATATACCGCCCCGCAGAATGTGCGCATCGATTCGGGTGTTGCCGCCGGATCGGTCGTATCGGGAAAATATGACAACATGCTGGCGAAGGTGATTGTTCACGCGCCGACGCGCGAAGCCGCGATACAAGATCTTCAGGTCAAGCTGTCGGAGTTCATCATCAGCGGGATACACACCAACATTCCGCTGTTGCGCAAGTTGCTCGAAGATGAATCATTCCGCAAAGTGCTTCATTATACGCGTTATCTGCAACGCGAATTTGTGCCGCCGCAGAGTGATGCAAAAACTGCGGCCGCAGCTGCGGCTATTCTGTTGTACGAACTCGAGAGGCAAAAAACACGCGAGGTTCTCGGTAGCCTTGCGGAGTTCACCAATTCAGGGATAAAATAATCGTGTTGCGCAGAGGGTGGCCGATTCTGCTTGTAGCGGTCACCGCATGTTCGTCGCTAAACCGTGGTTTTGCCGGCGAGTCTGAACCGATTAGCGAGAAATATAAAGAATTCCGCAAAAAGAAAAGACTGCTCTATATTCAGAATTTTGATAATCGCACATATTCACCGCAACTTACCGGGCGCCTGAAAGAGAAAATGCAGGTGGCGTTCTCGCGCAGCGCGTCGCTGACTGTGATTAGTGAAAAAAGTAAAGCCGACCTCGTTGTATACGGCAAGATACTGCTCTATAACGAAGAACCGGGCGTCTACGACCGTGCATCCGCACCGCTCAGCTATAACCTCACCATCGTCGCCTCTATGACGATTCGCGCTCGGGGCGCTAATGAGCAAAGCGAAGCCCCTTCAGAGCAACACACGGTCAGTTATACGACAACCTATGCCATAGCAGAACCTCTATTCGAATCTCGCTATACGGCTGAAGACAGATTGCTCGAAGGTCTCGCAGACCGGCTGGTTAACATGACCTACGAGCCGCAATAAACATGATTCTCGCAACTTTATGTTATGTGCGCAGCGGCGGTAAGACGCTGATGATGCACCGTAATAAGCGCCCCGATGATGTGCATCTTGGCAAATACAACGGCCTCGGCGGAAAGTTCGAACCGGGTGAATCGCCGGAGCAGTGTGTGATCCGCGAAGTTTTTGAAGAGAGCAACCTGCAGATTGAACCGAGATTGCGCGGTGTCATGACTTTTCCGCAATTTGCCAAAGGGCATGATTGGTATTGTTTTCTATTTACGGCAGAAAAATTTTCGGGTGAACTCAAAACACACTGCGCCGAAGGCGATCTGGTGTGGATTGAAAACGAAAAGGTTACCAGTTTGCCTTTATGGGCAGGCGACCGTATTTTTCTCCGTTGGCTCGATCAACCCAGTTTTTTCTCCGCAAAATTCATTTATGACAAAGGGCAGTTGATAGATCATCAGGTCGCATTTTATGGCTGAACAGGAAAATCTCACCACATCTGCTTTCGGCCGATTTCTGAAAATGGGTGCGCTCGCAGGGCGCGTGGGCTTTTCGCTTGTCGGCGAAAAAGCGCTTGGTCTTTTTCTCGGTGAAGATTCGCGTGAACTGCGCATGGCAAAAAGCTGGGCGAAAAATGCCGAAAAAATTGCCGAAACGCTCGGCCGCCTGAAGGGCGGGGCGATGAAAATCGGCCAGATGCTTTCCATTCAAGAAGCCTTATTGCCAAAAGAACTGACCCTCGTCTTGAAGACGCTACAGCGCGATGCGCCGACAGTTTCGGCGCGCATCATGTATGAGACGCTCGACGGCGACATACCCGATTGGCGCGAGCGCATAACCGAGATCGACGACAAGCCGCTTGCCGCCGCGTCAATCGGGCAGGTGCATCGGGCGCGGCTCACCGATGGTCGCGAAGTTGCCATAAAGATACAGTATCCTAAAATTGACAAAGCGATTTTCTCGGACCTCAAGAATCTGCGCCGCCTATTTGAACTGATTCTCGAGAGTATGCTCGCAGCCAACCTGGATCATCTTTTTGCCGAGATCGAGGCGCGCCTGACTGAAGAAGTCGACTACACCCGCGAGCTCAAACGCATTGAAGAGTTCCGGAAGTTCTACGCCGATCGCCCCGAAATTCTGATTCCGAAACCTGTTCCTGAAATGTCATCGCAACGCGTGCTGACAACCGAGTTGACTATGGGCTTCAGCATCGAAGAGGCCCGCAGGCACGGCCAAGCGGAAAAAAATATTTGGGGAAGACTATTGTTCCGCTCACTCGTAGAACAGTTGCTGGTGTTTCGCCAGATACAATCAGACCCAAACCCCGCCAACTATGCTTTTCGCGATGGCGGCCAGCTGATACTCTATGATTTCGGCAGTATCAAGGAATTGCCAGATTGGTTGCATAAAGGATACGTCGATACTGTTGCCGCTTGCCGGGCCGGTAGATTTGATGAGCTGACTACGGTGCTGGCGGCGCTTAAAGTAACTCTTAAGAACGGTGAACCCGTGCCCTATAAGCATGTGCAACTTTTCCGCGACGTACTGTCGCCAGTGTTTGTCGAACGGCCTTACCGCTTTCTTCCCGACCGCGATCCGATCAAGAAAATTGTCGCTTACAATCGGGAAAATTTTAATGAATTGAAAGAGATTACGTTTCCCGGCGACGTGCTTTTTATCGACAGAGCGATCATCGGACTCGTGGGAAATCTCACCGCGCTGGCTGCCGAGGCAAATTGGTCTGATGAGCTATTTGCGGTCGTGGATTGAGCGCGTAGTTTAAGCGCGTAAGTTATTTCTTCAGATTTTTTTTCAGATAAGCGTAATACTTAACTTCGAGTGTATTGATCAGATAACGGTAGAATTCCTGTTCGTAATCCTTTAGATTGGGCTTAAAAATGGCCCGGTACTCTTCGGCAATGCGGTTGCGGGTCTGATCGGAGGAGAAATCTTTATAGTTGATGTAGAGGGCTATGGGTACTTTGTTCATCGACTTCTTCACTATTTCTGTGGGTATCACAATACATACCGAGTCTTCACGCAGCGCTTCATAAACCGCTTCTTCGAGAGCTTTACCCTCGAGACCCGCAAGTTCATGGACATTACGTTTTACCTCAGGCGCGGCGAGTTTAACCTTTTGCCTGAATTCATCTTCTGTCAAAACGCGCTCAGAATGTTTCTGCGGCATGTACGGAAACACCATTGCGGAACCATAGGCGCCGATTTTCTGTTTGGTAATCGCCGCCTGCTCGGCCATTTGCCGCGCCGCAGAATCAGCAGCTTCGGTGTTTTCGCTGAAAGCTTTGCTCGCCGCCGATTCAGCACTGCTTTTCGATTTAGCACGGCCCTGAAAGGTGAAGCGATAAAACGAAATTACCGAAAGCAGCGTCAGCGGAAAAACCAGCCAGAAGAGCTGGGTCGAATAGAACATCGCCGCGGCGAACAAAATTGCCGAAATCAGCGAAACGAGAATGCCCTGCGGAATATTATAGCGGTTTGCGCGTTGCTCCATCTGCCGGCTTTCACTGTTCTTATTGATGTTATGCGCTCTCAGTTGTGACAAGTTGATGCGCTCTTCAGCAGTAAGACCGTGGTCTAACGCCGGATCTTTGCGTTTGGCCAGCTGTTCATAGATCTGTACGGCAATTTCATATCGTTCACCGGCACCCTTGTCGGTCTTCATCTGCCGGCTCAGGTTCTCGAGTACCGAACTCATATATTTCTGGTCGACGAAGTAGTACACGCTCGATCCGTCGGACGCGGTGGCTTTATATGCGCCAAAACGCGTCATCAGGCGTTTTTCAAATTCCGCCTCCATGTTCATCGCCTGGGCTTCATCTTTCACGGCGCGCAGAATTTCACGGCGCAGATCTATCGTAAACAGGTCGAGATTCTGCTTGGTGAAGGTCTGTACCATGTTCTCGATTTTTTGCAGCAGGTTATCTACGGTCTGTTGCTGCTTGCGATTTACCAGTCGGTCCTTTTTTTCGATGAGTATTTTCAGCCAATCGAGAGTTTCATGTAGCTTCTCGCGTATTGAGGCGCTTTCTTTATCTTGTATGCGATCAAAGGGATATTGCGCTGCCAACTGCATGAGTGCGTCGACTTTTTCTTTGCTCTGTTTTCTGCCCGGTTCAGCGGTGACTACATGCTGCGCGCGGTAGTTTTCGAGCTGATTGACATATGCGGTTGCTCCACCTTTCTTCGCCTTGTCGTAGAGTACATTGAGTACAAATTTTTCTAATCCATCAGCGAGCACGCGGTAGTGTCGTATTACCTCGGGCGTACGCGCGTAATTGCCCTGTTCGTCGAGCATCAGCTGATCGATGACGATATGGTACTTATCACCGATGTGGTCTACGATGTCGGTCGCGCGTGAGAAAAAATCACGCAGGTCGTGGAAAAAATCGGGAATTTCAATATATGGCAACTGCAGCTTATCATAACTTTTTTTCAGTAGGCGGCGAAAGTCATACTCTAACGAATAAAAATCGGGATAGAATCGCGCACCTTTGCTATCGAGTTTGATCAGCGCAGCACCCGGATCTTCTTCTTCAATTTCGGTCGGCTTCGCGCGCTTGGCTTCGAGCAGCGAGCGAATCAATGGTTCTGATTTTGCCATTGCCGCGCGTCTCAGCGGCCCGGCATCGCGCACTCCCGCTTTGTTTTTCGGCGGGTAAAAAAGAAACAGCTGAAACGCCGGTTTAGAGTGGTGTGAAACCAGCATCGGATAAAGGTACGCCACACGGTTTTTGCCGCCGTTGGCGAGATCTGTGACTTTTTTGATTGCACCTTCGAGTGCGGTTGCGTTCGCCACTGATATGTGGTCGATCGCGAGATAATACGTAGGGTCATTTGAGCCTACTTTTTTTTGTTCGATGAAGCGCAGCTTTTCCTCAAGCTTCGCGAGAATCTCCATATCTGCGCTGTTGGGCGCACTGAGAGACGAGCGGTCTTGTACGACGATCGCCGATTGCGAATATTCTGGTGATCCGTCTACCATGCTTTCCCGCGGGGTCCGGCAAACTTGAATCGGCCAGATACGCGGCAAATTTGAAAATGCATCGCGGCAGCCATATAATCACTTGCATTCGCGTGCCGCTTGGGTAACCTGTCGCAGCATGAATTACCGCAAACTCAAGGCTGAAATTTCGGGTTGGATCTCTGACGGCATCATTTCACCTTCACAGGGAGAAGCCATACTCGCCCGTTATGACGGCGAGGTGCCACTCTATAAGAAAATGAGCTTTTGGCTGCAATGCCTCGCAGCCACCCTCGCCGGGCTCGCGCTCTTTCTTGTCATTTCGGAGAACTGGCAGAGGCTGGGTTGGGCAATGCAGTCGATCATCACGGCGCTACCCCTCATTGGAGCACAGTTGTTCTCTCTGTGGCAAGAAAGAAGGCAGCGACCAATGGCTGCCGAAGTGGGTTGGTTTTTCGCTTCACTGGCGTTGGGGGCGAATATCATGCTGCAAGCGCAAATTTTCCATATCAGCGCCTATTACCCTAACGGTGTTTTATTTTGGGTCATCGGCATTTTACCCGTCATTTGGTTGCGCGCGAGCACCGTCACCTACCTGCTCGCAGCTGTCCTCTTCGTTGTCTACCTCATGATGCAGCTGCAACATAACCAGTTTGCAACGATCTCGCTGCTGCCACTGGCAGTATTGAGCATATTTGCTTGGTCGAAGCAGAAATGGTATACCTTTTTGCCCTTACTTGCCGTTGTTTATTTTTTCCTGCTGACGTTGCTTGAAAAATGGGATATCGTTCCGGGCGGATTCATCTGGAATCTGTCCTTTACCATCTTTGCCGTCGCGTTGCTACAGCAATTTAGTGAACTTGCGGAAAACTGGCTGCGCAGAATTCTGCTGCTGATGATGCTGTTTACCGGTATTCTCAATATGCTGATGACGTTCAAATATATTGCGCGCTATTCAGTACTCAGCTCAGTATCCGTCGTGGCGCTGATGCTGGTGGGGGTTTCGCTGCTGGTATTTATCTTTCAGCGCAACAAATTGCGTGAAAAGCACCTCACATTTATTCTCTCGGGTAATATTCTCGTCACAATTTTGTGCATGTGGTTGCAGCGCTATCTCAATGCCGGTGCAGAAGAAAGATCCTGGTATTTCATTCGCATTGCGGAGAATGTTGTTTACCTTGGCGCAGTGACGGGCGTGCTTTTTCATGCGATAGCCGCCCGCGCGAAAGCATTATTCCTCGGCGCGGTGATGGCGTTGCTTGCCTGGGCTCTCATCCGCTATCTTGATCTGTTCTCGAATTATCTTATTACCGCGCTAATTTTCATCTTGTCCGCCGTGGCGCTGGTGCTGATGAATAAGATGTGGGAGAAAAAATATGAAGCCTGAACACATGAAGCGCGCGCTGATGGTGCTAATTCCGTGGCTAATACTCGGTGGCATGGTCTTCTCCGCCTATTTGCCGATTTTTCGCGGCGAAAAATATTTGCTGCAGGTCAAACCTCGCGATCCACGCGACTTTTTCCGTGGTAATTATGTAGACCTCGAGTACGATTTTTCCCGCGGTGAAGCAAAAACATTGCCGATCAAGCTTGAGGCAAACAAGATCTATCATTTTGGCGATGTGTTATACCTGAATCTCGCTAAAGTGGATGGCATTCTCAAGCCTGTTTCGCTCGTTGCCAGCGCGGATAAGGCTCAGGGCATCAGGCTCAAAGTACAGCCGCGCTGGTCGATGACCACAAACGATGCCTACTATACGCTCGTTTCAGGCCTCGAATCATTCTTTGCTCCTAAACGGGAAGCCGAAAATTGGGAAAAAGCGCTGCGTGAAGGGCGTGTTTTTGCTGAGGTCTTTATCGATAAGGCGGGTAACGCGCGTCTGACGAACCTCGTGATGCAGCCAGAAAAACCCAAACTAGCTGAAGATGAAAGGGATTGACCCGCAGCGGGCCGCAAGAAATCGATAGTGATGCGCAACAATTTGTTTTTTTTACCGGCCATGGCCCTCGTTTTGTTTTCTTGCTCTACCTCGAAGATTTCGATTCGCAAAGAGGCGGTGAAACAGCTTAAGACCGCCGCCATCATGCCCTTCACCTCTGCCGTAGCCAGTGAAAAGGTAACGCGTGAAAGCTCAGAAATGTTTCGTTCAGGCCTCATCGCCGCCGGAATTCAGGTTGTGGAACGGGAAAAAATCGATAAGCTACTCAAAGAGAAGGCACTCGCACAAACCGGATTGATCGATAACAAAGCGATTGAAGCTGGTCAGTTTCTCGGCGCCGAAGGTACGATGCTCGGTGAAATAACCGCACATGAACTGAAATCTCACGAAGCGACAATTGAACTTCCCGATGATGGGCCGCACAAATACGACGCACGCAACGACAGGGGCGACGGCACGTATTTCCAACGCAATAAAAAATGGTTTAAGAAAGAAAAGACTGACACATTCGAGTTTCAGATTGTTGTGCGCTTGATATCCAACATTGATTCACAGACAATTCTGACACTGCAGACCGAATACCCGGTGCGAACCTATACTTCTGCCGATGGCAGCCTGCGCCCGGCTAACCTTGATCAGTTTCGTGCACAGGTTCTCGCACAGATGTCAAAAGATATCGAAAAGGCACTGAGAGAGGCGCGCGAATAATCAAGGTTGTGCGCGTTCACGCTGTGCGGCGCCTTTACGCCGCGCAAACCAGAAATACAGCGGAATTCCTGCGGTGACGATACCGAGGCCCAAAAGAGTGAGCTCAGGTTGCGCAAGAACAGTATAGACAGTCAGCCCCGCTGACAGTACGATAAACACCACCGGCAACACCGGATAAAAAGGTGAGAGAAAAGCCGCGTGCGCGGTTTTCTGGCGGCGAAAGTGGAATAGCGTCGAAGCCGTCAGCGCGTAGAAAATCCATGAAATAAATACCACAGAATCGGTCAGCTGGTCGAACGTGCCTGAAGCCGCGAGTATCACAGCGATGCCCCCCTGCGTCAGCGTCGAAATAACCGGGATAGAGCGTTTGGGTGAAAGCGTTGCCAATGGCCGAAAAAAAACGCCGTCGCGCGCCATTGCGTAGGGCACACGAGCACTCGAAAGTATCGAACCGTTCATTGCGCC
>JAEUSA010000362.1 GCA_016788945.1 Leptospiraceae bacterium | reverse complement strand
TGCCACGCGAATCGCGAGCCTCAATGTCAGCACCGTGATCGAGGAGCCAAACGGCAGCTTCTATCTGGCCATAGTATGCAGCCTTCATAAGCGGCGTCTCGCTACCCCAGCGGCTCAGGCCATTAACGTCAGCGCCCTGTTCGACCAATAGCTGCATCGCCGTAAGGTCACCCTGCTCCGCGGCTTTGGCAAGCGCTTCCGATTTTACGTCTTTATTTTCAGATTTTTTCTGACCTGAATTGTTTTTCTGCATACTACGATTGATAATCTCGCGCACGAGGTCATGATCTTTCTTTGCAGTAGCGTATTCGAGAAGACTCCAGCCGGCGTAATTCTTTGATTCTGGGTCGGCCCCTGCAGCGAGTAACAATTTCACAATTTCATGGTGGCCATTCATCATCGCTTGCGCGATTGGCGATTCATTGCGCTCAATGTCTGCATTTACCTTTGCGCCGCGCGCAATAAGCAGCTCGACAATTTCCCTGCGCCCGCAACTTGCCGCCCAACCGAGAATCGTCTTGTAGCTTTTATGTTGATACTCGAGGTCAAGTCCCGCATCTAACAGCTTGGCTGCGACCGCCGCTGACGGGTTTTCGCGCGTGACAGCGTCAAAGAGCGCATTGTCACCCCCTTCGTTAACGGCGTTCACATCAGCACCTGACTGCAGCATCAACTCAATCGTCTCGACAGATTTGGCATCGGCCGCGGCATACATGAGGGGCGTGCGGCCATAGCTGCCGGCAAGGTTTACCGGAGCGCCATGTTCAACGAGTAATTTTACCGCCTCGAACGAACCATACATTGCGGCATAGTGAATGGCGCCGTCACTACCGGCCTCATGCTGCGGAACTTTGGCACCGGCCTCGAACAACAGGCGTACGATCTCACCGATACGCTCACTCTTATAGCCATTGCACGCTACGAAGACCGGTGTCTCCCGATGGCCATCGTGCTGGTTGGCGTCTGCACCGAGACCCAGCAGATACTGTATGATGGGTAGCTGACCATGCATGCAAGCGAGCGTGAGCGGTGAACGCGCCTTGGGTTCGGTCACCAAAGACCTGAGGTCTTCAGCGCTTTTGAGCAGCAGTTGCAGTGTCTTGATGTCGCCGGTTTCAATGGCCGCAAAGACATGCTTGTGGTATTCGCCATCCTTTTTTATGGGCGCGGGCGTATCCATTGCCGCTACCTTTCCACGACTGAATGCCCGGTGCATCACGCCTGCGTAATCGAAGTCGGCCACAAGCAGCGCGGTAAATTCTTCTTCACTGTAGTCGCGGCTTTCAAGTATGGAGCCAATCACTGTCCAGGCTTCGAGGTACGAAAATCGGTTGGTTTCCGGATCAAATGTATAAGACCAGAAGACGTCGTTCTCTTCGTCTGAGAATGCCATGCCACTTTTCATTTCCCGAATAACATCGAGAGCTTCGTCGCGCGTCATTGCAGATCCTTGTCGGCAACATAGGGGCAGCCGATGCTTTTGCTCAGCGCCTGACCCAGCGACACTGCCCACGCGGTATCGGCCATCAGGTTCAACCCATCGTAGGTCGGGTCGGCAGAAGCAGCCCATTCGAACGCGCGCACGAGGGTGAGCTCACGCTCGCCGAGCATAAGTTTTAATCCACATTCCACCCAACCACGGTTCAGGTACGCGTGAATGCCTTTAATGGTGTCGCGCGGGAATATTTTTTTTGCCAATGGAAAACGGTGAATCGTCAGGCCCTCGGGTAATAGCCTGACGAAGAGCTTAAGATTGCGGTAAAGGGAAAATCCACCGCCGGTCGCCGACCAAACGAACACAGGTGCGGGTATATACATCGCATCGCATTCGCCCGGCACAATATTTGTGTGTGCCAGCGCACGGTCGATTTCAAGCGGAGTAAGCCATGCCTCGCGCACCGGCACCAGATGGTCAGAGGCTCGATAGTAAAGAAAACAACGCTCCGATTTATTCGGATCAGGAGAATATTGCCCGCGCGCGAGCAGGTAAGGAAACTCGGGGCGGATACCTGACAGAAATTCATCAGCGGGGAGAGTATTTTCGTGTTCTTTGGACGACCTCATATGCTTAGCTTTGACTTCGAGATCAATACGAAATTCGGCAGGCTCCCCATCCAGCGACCAGCCAGCAGGGCCGCAGAGAAGTTCGCGGCCATCAGCGAAAATAACCCGGGCCTGCCAGCTAAACGGGTTTTGCTGTGCCCGAAAATGAATCTCGCTCAGGCGGATGTCACTCTCAGCCTGAGGCCTGAGCAATTGCAATGCGGGTGCATCCGCGGGCACCTGCAGAGTGAAAGGCTTTACGGTAAAAGTGACGCGGCTTGAAATAATCTCATATTCGTCACGGCTGAGAATGATGCTTGGTGCCGCCATAAGCGACCATACCCCCAAATTGCGATCTGTCATTGCCAAGCAACGCGAATCAAAAGCCATACCAATCTTGAGTTGCAGAAAATGACTACCGTCCTCAAAACCGGCAAGGCCTAGCCCATCAAGGTCATGAGATTGCTCATCGTTTCCGACAAATACCTGCAGGCTTGCGCTCACCTGAAAGCAACCAGATAGCAAGTTCACCACATGTCAAGACTTGGCCGCAGCTCGTTGTAAACCCAAAGCGCCTGTAATCTTCATATCAATCAGGGAGTGATAAACTTTGACTCAGCCATCAAACATTAAAAGTTGAATGGCTCTGGATAAGTGCAACCCCGGTTTACGACACAATGAAAGAACGCAGCGCCAATTTTACCTTCAACATCGGTGCAAGCCAATACGGCATCAGCATCGATGTAGATCCCGATACCCCGGGGCGCGGGAGTATTGGCATTTATTCCTTGGGTGCAGGCACCATGGGGGATATCGGCACTTGTTTAACCCTCAAAGAATGGAAGAACCGGTCACTAACCGGACAGGCAATCCCCGGCGATATCTGGCAACAGAATTTTCATTTTTGTCTGCGGTGAATGCCGTACCGAAACGCTTGTGGGGCAGATGACTTGATTTCACCCAACATTCATATCGCCGGTGCATTTTGGTTGACGCCGCTCACACAAACGGTTTCCCACAACGCATGAAACAAACTGCCGCCGATAAGCCCGTGCACAGCTACCAGCGCAAAGCCGCAATCGTCACGGGTGGCATTGCCGACCATTCCAGCAAGGTACACGTAAAACCGATAGAGAAATTCGATCTCAACCGCACGATCTTCAACACCCTTGAGGGCAATCTACCGCGTAAGGTTATCCAAACGCGCATTGCGAAAGATGTGAGCTGGGAAAACGACGCGGCGCGGGCGATCGATGCCGAGTACGAAAAGAAATCCGCGCAGAAGAATCTGCCACCGATTGACCCCAAACTTATTGCGTTCATGAAAGATGAGTGTGACTTTGACGTCGAGCATGCGGATGGTTCATTCTTCGACCACCTGTTTTACTGTTACGAATATTCACACTTCTATTACCCGCAGCATTCGGCACTGGTGATGTTGCTGCACTCGATTCTGGGCACGGGCACCAACACCTTTGCGATGCCTAAAGAAAAAATTCCTCAGCTGAAACCATTGATGAGCGATTTTGACTGGCGCCATGTGGAGGCATTTCCGTCTGTGTTGCGCCTGCTCTACGGCACTGACTTGCTGAAGGTGCTGGAAAATGAGCCAGCAAAGCTGAACAGTTTGAAGCAGATCAAATTCCACCGCGTAATCGACAATGCACCTATCACGATGTCGGGCGAAGATTTTTGGATTCAGCTCAACTACCAGATCATTCACCTGACCGATTTTATCCCCGTCAGTAACTGGCCCGCACATTCCAATGATTCGTCGTTTATTCTTTTCAGAAAGCTCTACAAGTTTATGACCGAAAATGGCAAGCTCGAAGCGAAGATCAGCTACGAACCGCCGCCACTTTATGCGCCGGTGAAGAACGAAGAGTTGCCGGTGACAGGCTGGTTGCTCACACTCATGCCCACAGCGCTCGGCGAATGGATGACCGCGCAATCGATCAGGAAGTTTTCACAGAAGATAGGCCATGATCTGAAGTATGAATTGAATTTCTAAATTTTCGCCGGATAATCCACTCGGCGACCGCCGCATTGATCAGCCAACCGAGCGCCATCATCGCATCGCGGCTTGGCCCTGTGGGTGTGGCGACGAGCAGCATGTAACCCACATGCGTGAAAACCTGCGTACCCGCGCCTAAACCCAATGCATAGGCGCGCAACATCCATGCGCCATGGCTTTGCAGTCTCTTCTGCGTTGCCGCGTAAATACCCATCAGCAGGCTAAACACCATTGCGGGTGCGACAACCAGACGAATGTAATAGAGCGTCGGCCCATCGTTTGCAGCCGCCGGATAATAGAGCGTCATCCAGAGGCCTGTCAGTGCTGAAGCTAACCCCGCAGCGGCAATGACCCTGCCGCTCTTGCGGTGCCAGTTGCGGTGGCTCGCACGAAAGCCTGGGGCAAACTGGAAAGCTCCCAGGAAGCAATAAACGAGCGAACTGAGAATGTGAACCACGACCGGAAAAGGTGCGCTGTGAAAGCGTGCGTTTTCTTCAGTCACGGCCGCACCGGCCGCAAGAGAAATAACCCGATAAATACCGGCAGCCGCGGGTACGAGACTCAGAAAAATCAACACAGCCAGTATCAACCGGTCGCGCTGCCGAATATGATGATCTACTTTCTGCATATCTACCTCATGGGCTACCATGGACCAGCCCTAAGGTAAACTACACTGTACAGTTTACCCTGTCAAGGATTTTACACTGCTCAGTGTAGTTTACGTTTTGCTGTACGGAACGTTGCCGCGTCACACGCGGGAGCCGATGGAAACTGGTACAAAGGACCGTAAACGCGAGTCAATCCTCACTGCTGCTATAGCCGTCTTTATCGAAGAAGGTTTCGAGCAGGCGAGTATGGATCGCATCGCCGAACGCGCCGAAGCCTCAAAGCGGACGGTCTATAACCATTTTGAAAGTAAGGAATCGCTGTTCATGGCGGTGCTGCAGAAAATCGGTAAAGAGTGCGCACCCGTAACGGCGATTCGCTACGATGCGAAGCTCAGCCTCGAGTCGCAGCTTTTGGCATTTGCAGAGTACAAACTGGCGAATCTTGCGAACCCGACCTGGGTCGGCATGAT
>JAEUSA010000359.1 GCA_016788945.1 Leptospiraceae bacterium | reverse complement strand
GCTTTGGTGGTACCGAACGTGAAGACAGGTTTCTTGATTTGGAGCTGAGTTATGCACCGGGTATGAGTAATCCCGATAACAAAGGCTATATCGTGCCCAACAATGCCATGGGCGTCAGGCTGGCGATAGGCAAGAATCTGTGGGATTTTACCTACGGTGTTGTGTTTGTCGGCAGGTACTGGCAGCGTGCAGCCGAAGACCTTAACGATGCACTCAATGAGCGGGTTCTCGCCGGGTTTGCCGCATTTGCGCAGTGGGACTTCGATGACTTTTTTATCCGCTTTTCGGCAGGTGGTTATCGTAATGTTGATGCGGCCTCGGCCAATTCTGCTCTGCGCAGGAAGGTGACACCGAACAGCAGTTTGCGGCTGGGGTTTCCTGTTTCAGAGGACACAGTACTCAGCACGCAAATCGAATATGCGTTTTCTGTATCGGCGCCCTATCAGCAAAATGGATTGAACGGTACCTTCACCAATGGTTCGCAGATCACCGTGGCAGGTTCACTGACGACGCGTTTCTGAGTTTACCCCCCCTCGCGCGAAAAAAGTCTTTCCGCATGCAGAATCCCAACTGGGCCGATAAACTCGGCACCCGCAAGAAACTTTCTACCGCAGCAGGCGAGGTGGCGTACTACTCGCTTCCTGAACTCGCGAAAAAATATCCCAATATCAACCGCCTTCCTTATAGCATACGCATTCTGCTCGAAGCGGCATTAAGGCAAGAAGACGGATTCATCATCGATGAAAACCACATCAAAACCATTGCAGAATATAACCCCAAGTCCGTAAAAGAAGAAGAAATTCCTTTTAAACCGGCACGCGTTGTCATGCAAGACTTCACCGGTGTGCCGGGTGTCGTCGACCTCGCTGCGATGCGCGATGCGATGACCGATCTCAAGATCGACCCGAAGAAAATTAACCCCGTGTTGCCCGTCGACCTCGTGATCGACCACTCGGTACAGGTCGATTTTGCCGGTGCCGCTGATTCACTCGACAAAAATAACAAACTCGAGTTCGAACGTAACGGTGAGCGTTATGAATTCTTGCGTTGGGGGTCAGGCGCGTTCTCGAATTTTCAGGTTGTGCCACCGGCAACGGGAATCGTGCATCAGGTAAACCTCGAGTACCTCGCGAAAGTGGTGCAGACGCGCACGCATAACGGCGAACTTGTCGCCTACCCCGACTCGCTCGTGGGTACCGATTCGCACACTACGATGATCAACGGTCTCGGCGTACTGGGCTGGGGTGTCGGCGGTATAGAAGCCGAAGCGGTAATGCTCGAGCAGCCGATATATATGCTGATCCCCGAAGTCGTGGGCTTTAAGCTTACCGGTAAACTGCCTGAAGGTGCTACCGCGACCGACCTCGTCTTGACCGTCACACAGATGCTGCGCAAGCACGGTGTTGTGGGCAAGTTCGTCGAGTTCTACGGCGAAGGTCTTTCTACGATGAGTCTCGCCGACCGCGCAACGATCGCCAACATGGCGCCCGAGTACGGTGCAACGATGGGCTTCTTCCCGATCGACGAAGAAACCATCCGTTACATGAAGCTCACGGGCCGCGACGACAAGCTCGTCGACCTCGTTGAAAAATATGCGAAGGCGCAGGGTCTCTTTCTCACAAAAGACGCACAGACTCCCGACTTTTCGTCGACGCTCGAGCTTGATATGGGCAAAGTTGTGCCGTCGATTGCAGGTCCAAAACGCCCGCAAGACCGCATCGAACTGAAAAACGCAAAAGCCGATTACCGCAAGGCGATGGCCGATGTATTTAAAGATGCCCCCGATAAAAAGGTGGATGTATCGCTGAACGGCAAAACAGAACAGCTAGGCAATGGTTCACTCGTTATTGCTGCGATTACTTCGTGCACCAATACATCGAACCCCTCGGTGCTCATTGCAGCAGGCCTCGTGGCGGAAAAAGCCGCGAAGGCGGGCTTAAAGGTTCCGGCAACGCTGAAATCTTCACTCGCACCCGGCTCGCGCGTGGTGACCAAATACCTCGAAGCAGCTGGTTTGCAAAAATCACTCGATGCGATTGGCTTCAACACAGTGGGTTATGGTTGCACAACCTGTATCGGCAATTCGGGCCCAATCGACGCAGCGCTCTCTGAAGCGATCAATAAGAACAACCTGACCGTAGGCGCGGTGCTGTCGGGCAACCGTAACTTCGAAGGCCGCATTCACGCCGACGTGAAGGCAAACTACCTCGCATCACCGCCGCTGGTGGTGGCTTACGCGCTTGCCGGCACGATGGATATCGATTTTGAAGCGGAAAAAATTCAGGACAAAGTGATGCTCAAAGATATCTGGCCGTCGCAAAAAGAAGTTTCCGATGCGCTGGCGAAGGCGGTGACCTCTGATCTCTTTAAGAAAGAATATGGCAACGTGTTCAAGGCCAACGAGATGTGGAACAACATCAAGGTCGGCGCCGGTAACACCTACCAGTGGGATCAGAAATCGACATACATTGCCAAACCGAACTACTTCGAGAATTTCTCCCTCAAAGAGCCGGGCATTCCCGTACTCAAAGATATCCGCTGCCTCGCGGTGTTTGGCGATTCAGTGACAACCGACCATATTTCGCCTGCGGGCAACATTAAAAAAGACGGCCCGGCGGGAAAATACCTGCAGGCGCGCGGCGTCGCACCTGCAGATTTTAATACCTATGGCGCGCGCCGCGGTAACCATGAAGTCATGGTGCGTGGTACATTCGCCAATACCCGCATCAAAAACCTGATGCTGGCTCCCGAGGCAGTGTCAGGTAAAACCGCCGACTGGACGAAAGTGCCCGAAGGTGGTAACACTGTGCACGTCCCGTCCGGAGAGAAAATGAGCATCTTCGATGCGGCGATGAAATACATGGAGGCGGGCACACCGCTCATTGTGCTCGCTGGTAAAGAGTACGGTACCGGTTCTTCGCGCGACTGGGCGGCAAAAGGCCCCGCGCTGCAGGGTATCAAAGTCGTCATCGCCGAAAGCTTCGAGCGCATTCACCGCTCAAACCTGATCGGCATGGGCATTCTGCCGCTGCAGTTCAAAGACGGCCAGAACGCGCAATCGCTCGGCCTCGACGGCACCGAAGTGTTTAACATCGAAGGTTATGACAATAACCTGAAACCGCGTACTGACATTAAGGTAACTGCGAAGAAAAAAGACGGCTCAGTGGTAACTTTTACCACCATGAACCGTGTCGATACCCCGGTTGAGGTGGTTTACCTCAAGAACGGAGGTATTCTGCACACGGTACTGAGAAAACTGGGCGCCAACTAGAATCTGAAATAGGTGCCCGAAGGGCACCTATTTCAGAAAATCATCGAGCGATAAGCCGCCGGTGTCGGTGTTCTCTCCGGTTGCTTTGCTTTTCATTTTGTCAGGTAATACCTGTTCGTTGTAACTTTTTGCGAGCATGAAAATTTCATCGTGCTCGAAGTCCTTGCGAATTGAGACTTCGAGGTTAAAATTCGGATCATCGATGCCCTTTTGCATCACGTGGACGACATCTGTAACATTCTGCACGAAGTGGCGGCTGTAGACGAACATGAAGCAAAGCAAAATAGCGCAGATGCCGAAGAACACCATGATGTTCACCCGCGCCTTTTCTTTCTGAATCGCCCAGGTATTGATATGGAAAATGATATCGCCATGGGCAATGGTATGCACATGCGTGTCGCCACGGAATTTTTCGGCCGCAGGTTTTGCTTCATCGTATTTGAAATGCGTATCTAACTGGCTCGCAGTCAGGTTTGACACCAGCAATTTTCCCTTATAGTAAACCTGTGCAATACCCGATTGTTTCGAATCGACATTGACCAGAAGTTGCGACAGGTATTCCCGTGCTCGTTCGTGTCGGGCATCTTCAGCCTGATCTTTGCCCTGTGCAGAGACGTTTTGAATGTTCGTCGCCAGATTCTTATAGAAGGCATCATTTTGCTGCTCAATTTCGTGAAAGCCGAGAATACCGCTGAAAGCCATAGAGCTGTAGACAACGATGAATGCCATCGTTGCGATCGTTGAAATCACGGCGATATGGCGGTTTGCCATCTGAGAATCCGTATTGTGAATTTTTCCCATGATCTTCAGCAAGCGCAACAACCGCAAAATGCGGCTGACCCGCACCGCTTTGACGATCTTGATACTGCTCATAAAGCCGAGGCCGGCACCGTGACCGATTTCAGGATAAACCATCAGCAGCACTTCGGGGCCGCTCGAAAGCAACATCAAAGGAATCGATGATAAGAGGTCGATCCAACCACGTTGGTGCACCATATAATGCCGTGCCGCGCCGTGGCGTGAGGTGACAATGACGCGCACGATAAATTCGATGGTGAAC
>JAEUSA010000001.1 GCA_016788945.1 Leptospiraceae bacterium | reverse complement strand
ACGCAGATGACGATCATTAACCTGCTCAATAGCCCGACGACGGGCCTGCAGGATATCGCTCCTCTCTTAGGGTGCGGTGACCGCATCTTGTTCGCATGGAACAGCACGCCTGACCTCTATACGAACGACTGGGAAAGCTTCTGTAACGCTACCATGGGTAGCTGGTAAGCAGAAGACAAACTGCCGGAAAAAGGCCGCTTCTGCGGCCTTTTTTTTGGCCTGCATGGGTTGAATAACAGTTGCAATTCTTTCGCATACAACGTCGAATAAACCAAGTATGAAGCGCAGCGCTTGGTTCTTAGCGTGTTTGTATTTTTTCCTCATAACCGCGGCGCATGCGACAACGCGCATTTCATTAGGTTATGGCATGCAACTCAATAGCATGCTCAACGCAGCAATTAATGCGAATGTGCAGAGATTGGTGTTGAATTCTGGAAACGCACCGGTTGTTGGCCAAAGCGCCGGGACAGATTACCGCAGCAATTGGTCGGCGAGCGCTGATGGTGGTGTTGGGCCTTATCCGCTGTTGAGTTTGCCCGAAATCAGATTAGCCTCGACCATTGCGGGCAAGAATTCGGAATATGGCGTCTATACTTCGCTGACCGGTATCGTCCCGATGACGGCCGGTTATTATCTCGGCAACATGCAGCTGAAAGAATCGCGCACCTGCAGCGGCGTGGATTACAGCAATTGCCCACTCGCTGCAGTCAGTTTCGTCAGTAGTGCGGGCACCGCAATGTACGATACCGAAGTGCGCACGAACCTGCGGTCATTCAACATCAGCGGTGGATTCATCTATGCGCGCAAGGTGGGCAATCGCTGGGGCGGTGACCTCGTGCTGCAAGGTGAGTTCGGTGTGAATATTCAATCGATTTCTGCCACTACACAATTTGCCGGTGCGCGATGTACGACGGGGGCCGCTGCGCCCTGTGCGCAGGCCGCCCAGTCACGGGCTTTGCAGGGCGAACTCAAAACACAGAGCGATTATGCACTTGGGCCGCAGATTGGTTTAACGTTACGCTATGAGCGACCGCAGGCCTTCTGGTTTGCCGAGATCGGTGCAACAACAACCGTGCTGTTCAGCCGTTTTACCAATGCCGGTTATACGAACTTTGTCGCGGGAGGCACTGTTGCGTTCACACAGTCATCCACCACGCTTGGGATTGATGCGGTGCAGCAAAATTTTGCAGTGCTCCCGGCCATTGTTTTTCGCCTCGGGGTAAACTTATGAATGGCTTGTCGTTATCAGCTGTTATCGGGCGTCATATAAACTGTGGGGTATCGGCGGCCGATGATTGTCTGTTGGGCTGGCATTGCGGCTTGCAGCTTCGACAATCCGTTTTATGCTCACAGCACAAAGTATATTCTTCGCTCGCGCGTCATTTTCCAGCTGCAAGGCAAGCCCGTTGATTATGGCTGGGACGTGCTTATGAATCTATTTGCACTGCGCACGGGTAATTTCGGTTTTTTTCTGTTAATGTTCGTCATACCCCTGCCACCGCTCAATGCCGTGCAGAAACTCGCTTCTGAGCCCGTAATCATTAAAGACAAACAGCCCGATGAAAAGGGCAATAAGCCGCAGCCGAAACCGGTGATTTTCAGCGTATTTTTCGGCAGTTATGCGCTGACTGCCGACCCTCTTGCGTACGACAATGCCAAAAGTTTTGCTACCACGAACGTGCTGCGCAGTGATGAGATAATCTATAAAGGCAGCGGCGCCCGTTTAAGCGATGCTTCTGAGCCTGTCACCATAGCTCCCGCATTGCGTTTTGCGTGGGATATCCCCTTTGAGCGTGTAGCATTTCTGCCCTCATGGCAGGCGTTTTCCCTTGCGCTTTCGTTTGAAGGTGTTTATTCCCCAGAAAAGAACATATTGTCGTCGAGCGGTAATTTTCGCTACCAAAATGCCCAAGCAACGCATGTGGCGTTGACCGATGTGACGTACACGGGGGCGCTGACCGTTACGGAACGGCATTATGCGCTGGCGCCGATGCTGGGTGTCAGCCTCGCACTCACGAATGCGACGCTGCAAAAGGCGGCGGGCCTGACTTTTGTCTTAGGTCTGGGCGGTGGTGTTTTGCTACAGTCTGGGCAGAGAAACTATGACCTTGCGTTGAATTCACAATATATCAGCGCCGGCACCTACAGTGATACCTACACGATTGGGGCAAAAATCACGCAGGCATACAGCATGGCCGTTCTGCCTGCCGGTAGGGCCGATTTGGGTATTCGCTTCAGAACGAGCGCACGCACCCACCTGATGCTGGTCATCACTGGAACCTTTGTCTATGGAATTCTGCCTTATGACAATTATGGCACGTTTTTCGAGCGGGCCGGCAGCGAAAAATACACGTACCAAAAGGTAATTACAGGCTATGCCGATCAGGATGTATTGGCGATCAGACCGGCGGTTTTTTTGGCACTCAGTACAGAACTATGACCATATTAAATAAACACGTGTTCACTAAATGGTCTCGCTTGTACTCGGCAGCGATCGCTGTGTCGGCAGTGGTCTGCTTGTTGCCGCTTGGCCCTGTGCACGCACAGGCGGCCGGAGGTATACAGTTAAAGAAGAAGACCACCAAAAAACGCATTGATGCCAAAGGCAATCTCGTTGAAGAAACTGCTGTCGTTGAAGACATGTACAACGAGACGAATATTGGTTCGATTGCGCAGCTCGACCCGCGCGCAAACCGTGCATTCTTTACGCATACATGGTATATCAAAGCCTCGACAACAGTAAATTATTTCAACCTCGGCAGCGAGTTCCAGGGTGTCATTAAACAGATCGAGGGAGCCTTCGGCGGCGATCAGCTGAACATGAAGCTGCTCAACGTAAACTCCGATTTTACGATGAGCACGGGGCAGAAGGTGCAGCGCGCGCCGACGAACTTTTTGCCGACGGGTAACCTGTCTTTGGGTTTCTATTTTGGTAAGCACCAGCTCGAACTCGAGTTCGGTCTCGCGGGTTTGGTGCCGCTGAAGACGATCGATCTCGATACAACAATGACGCTGAAAGACCAGACGCCGATCGGCAGTCCGAATTGCCCGAATGCTGCGGCTTGTCCATTGGCGAATCTCGGTTTTGTCAGCCCGACAACGCGCCAGGGTCAGTACACCTTTCGTATGACGATGAATGAAGACGTTTGGATTCTGACCCCTTCGTTGTCGTATGATTACGTTTTTCTCACGCGCAAGTGGGGTCGTATGAGCTTTGGCGGTGCGGCCGGCGCGATGATCCTTTCGACTTCGCAACAGATTGCTTTCAAGGCAGTGCGCACCGACCTTACTCAGGTTGAGGCGCCGGCTGATTATCTCAAACAACGCGTGCTGCAGGGTTCGGCGAATTCGACCAACGTCACCGACATCGGTCCGATATTTCGCGCACATGTGACCTACCGGCCGCCGCCGATTACCAAATTCTGGAATACGCAGATGGAAGTACGCCTCGGTGGCAACTATGGCTTTGTCTATCTTAACCGCGATGTCGACGGTGTAGGGCAGGCGATTCTCGGTGAAACCTTGTACGGCACCTTTCCTCTGACATCACTCGGCTTCAAGAGCAAAGAAGTGAATAAATTCGAAATGCTCGGCGGCTTTATTCAAGTGGGGATTGTGTTCTGATGCGCATTCGCGCGACGGTCATCGCGTTCGCGACTCTGTGTTTTTCCTCAGCAATTTTTGCGCAGACCTTGAAGCCGTCGGCGCCGTCGCCGGTGCTTGGTGCCGGTGCTGAAAATTCCGGTCCGATGGATTTTCCTGCGCCGGGGCAGGGGGCGACGATTGGCAAGATGCCCAAAGTCGATGGAGCGCTTGCGCAGATTCGGAAGAAATATTTTTATCTTGGCGAACTGACCTGGCGTGGCGGCTTATTGTTCAATAAAGAAACAGGTGATTGGGCAGAAACCCGGAAAACTGCGAT
>JAEUSA010000454.1 GCA_016788945.1 Leptospiraceae bacterium | reverse complement strand
CATGCGCGGTTCAAAATGGGCATGCGAATCGATAATCATGGGGCATACACAGGCAACGTCGACGCGGTGTCGGCGTATTTTTCCGAACGTCCGGACTGATTAAAAACTTGCCATGACGGCAAAATAACACCGAATTGGTGCCGTAGGTGAATCGCTCATGGTGAAGGCATTTCGACGCAGTGCAAAACTGATCACCGATTCCGGCAAATGAAGCGGGCTATCGGCATCGTCGGCAGCGGGCCCGCAGGTCTTATGGCCGCATCTGTTCTCGCTTCGCACGGACTAACGGTGACGGTGTTTGAAAAAAATAGGGGCCCTGGACGTAAACTCCTGATCGCCGGGGCATCTGGCCTGAATATTACCAACAGCCTTAGCGAAGAAGATTTCGCCGCGCAGTACGAAGGCAGCGGCATCGACTGGCGCAAACTGCTGCGCGACTTTTCTCCCACCGACTGGCTGGCCTTTATTCACCGGCTTGGGCTCGAAACTTTTCTGGGAACCAGTGGCCGGTACTTTGTGCGGGAAATGAAGGCCTCGGGCTTGCTGCGCCGCTGGATCGACGATCTGCGCGAAAAAAAAGTACGTTTTCAATACGGTACGGAATGGACCGGACTCACCCCCCAACCAGATGGGCGCTATCTTCTGTCATTCGCCGATGGTTCGCAGCATGAGTTCGGTGCGGTTTTACTGGCGCTGGGCGGAGCATCCTGGCTCGACATAAATGACACCCCGCAGTGGCCCGCAATATTGACGGCGCGTGGCATTCATACTGTTCCTTTTGCTGCTGCCAATTGTGGATTTGATGTCGACTGGAAGCCCAAATTTCTGCGTGAAGCCGCGCAACAACCGTTGAAAAATGTGGTGCTCTCTTCACCTGCCGGCGACAGAAAGGGGGATATCCTCATTACCGAATATGGCGTCGAAGGCACGCCGGTATATGCCTGCGGTCGAACCGGAACCAGCTATCTCGATCTCAAAGCCGATCTATCAGAAAAAGACATTCAAGACCGGCTCGATGGTGTTCGCGAAAATCTTGCTCCGCTGCGCCGCGCGCAGCGCGCGCTGAAGATAGGCGTTGCGGCGCAGGCATTACTCTACCACCATGCACCCGCGGATGCTCTCGGCAGTAATGCCGCATTGGCACATTGCCTGAAACACTTTCCACTCGTGTTGCTCAGGCCTCGACCGCTCAGCGAAGCAATATCTTCAACGGGCGGCATCGCACTCGACGAAATTAACGCGGATTTTTCATTGAAAAAAACGCCGGGTGTCTACGCCGTGGGTGAAATGCTCGACTGGAGCGCGCCCACCGGCGGCTTTCTTATTCAGGCCTGCGTGTCGCAAGGTTACGCGGCCGCGCAGGCAATATGGCAGCACGCGTCGCCGCAATAAATCCTACACTTTATTTGCCGCCCATTTGTGCTGATGTTAACATTAAACCATCGGCGGCGTAGATATTCATATTATTCCGGCAAGCCCAGCCGAACTGTCGGCGCTGCATGCAGAGAAGCGCTCGTACCAGACATTCTTCAGGATCTTCGGCGGAATATTCGCTCTATCGGCGCTGCTTGCCCTGTGGCCTTACGATCAGATTAGCCGCATGCAATGGTCTGTGTTCGGAGTATGTCTGTTGTTCTTTACAGGATTCTTTCTGCTTTACCTGCATCAGCTCAAAGGCGTCAGGCAGAACCTGAGCGATACAAATTCAATCATGTATTCCGGTTGGGTGACGCGCAAAGAAGAACTTACCGATAGCGAGGGCGGCGATTACCGCATTTATATAGAAGATCGCCCATTTGACGTGGCGGCATTGGTTTATCATGATATCCACACCGGTGATTTTCTCGCGGTACGCGAATGGCGCTCGACAGGCGAATATATCGAGCACACTACTGACCGGGGTTATGCCGAGGTATTGCGCAAACGCGCCGTCGCATAACAAAATTCTCGACGCACTCAGCGGCTTTCGCAGTTTCTTTCATGCCAAAGCATATCGCCGTCATCACATCGGGGGGAGACGTACCAGGGCTGAATGCCTGCATTCGTGCCATTGTGCACGCAGCTCAACACGAGGGTGTCGCCGTCAGCGGTGTCAGGCATGGCTATGACGGATTAATGCGCGGTGAGATCATGCCGCTCAACACCGATAGCGTGCACGACATCATGCAGCGCGGTGGCACCATTCTGCATTCGGCGCGCAGCAAACGTTTTGAGACAGCCGAAGGACGCGAGGCTGCCGCCAAAGCATTGAAAAAAACAACTATCGACAGCCTGATTGTTATCGGCGGCGACGGTTCACTGACGGGGGCGGGATTGTTTGCTGCGGAGCATGCGCTGAGCATTATCGGCATCCCTAAAACTATCGACAACGATGTGACCGGCACCGACACCTGCATCGGTTATGACACAGCGGTGAATACTGCCATGCAGGCGCTCGATCGCATTCGCGACACCGCAGATTCGCACGAACGCATGTTCGTCATCGAGGTGATGGGACGCGACTCGGGTTATATTGCGTACGCCGCAGGTCTCGCGGGTGCCGCGGATGGCATTCTAATACCGGAAACCACAACCGACTGGAACTCGCTCACTTCTGTACTCAAAGAGCGCCATGCAGGCAGACGTGGGTCGCTGTTGATCGTCGTCGCCGAAGGCGACGAATCGGGCGGCGCGCAAAAGCTTGGCGACCGGCTGTGTCGCGAGTTTCCTGACGAAAAGATCGGCGTCTGCGTGCTTGGCCACACGCAACGTGGAGGGGCACCGACCGCCGCAGACCGTATTCTCGCTTCACGTTTCGGCGTCGCGGCAGTCGACGCCCTGATCGCCGGCAAAACCAACCTCATGGCAGGCGTTGATGGCGGTAAGCTCGTATTCACTCCATTGAGTGAAATCAGACGCAGACACCTCGAGCTGACAGCAGAACGGCAACGCCTACTCACGGTGCTGCTCTGAATGCCGCCGCTACAGTGCGTCCTTGCCGATCACCGTCCAGTCGTGTTCGGCAAAACCACGCGATATCCACTGATCCATCACCTCTGCATAGTGCGGCACCATAGCCAGTGCGGGTTGTGCCTCTACGGCTTCTGACAAAATCAAGCGTGCATCTTTGCGGGCCGTCTGTAACTCCCATGACGGTTTTTCGTATTCGCCGCTAAGCATACGTTTTGCACGCGGTACCACACTCGCGCCGGGGTTAAAATGCTCGAACAACGTGTGAATTTCTGAACGGGGAACATCCACCGCTTTAAGAAATGCTGCCATATCGGTGAGGCCCGTTGTGATAGCCATCAGCATCAGATTACCGGCCAGCTTCATCGCCGCCGCCCGGCCCGGCGTATCGCCGAAGCGTACAAGTTTGCCGGTCATGGGCTTCAGAGCTTTTTCGAGCCGATCATGAATTTCTTTTGCCCCCGACGTGAGCATAACCCCCGTAGACTCAAGCGCGTTTTGCGGTGACATGAATACCGGCGCATGTTGATAGGTCACGGCAATTGCCGCAAGGTTTGCTGTTCGTTCGGCAACACCTTTGACGGATGTCGTCGTGTGATCGACGATGACGGTGTGCTTGCCGATCACCGGCAAAACCTGACGCAGCACTGCTTCGACTGCTGCATCGTCCGAAAGCACCAAATGTACCCGCTCGGCATCGCGCACGGCATCGGCAACGAGCGGAAAAACGGCAGCGCCGTCTTTGCCGAGGGCTGCTGCCTTTTCGAGCGTACGGTTCCAGACATGGACTTTTTCGCCGCGGCCGAGCGCGGCGCGCACAAAAGCCGAACCGAGAAGCCCGGTACCGAGAAAAGCAATCATGCACACCACTGTTGCCTGCGCATCGAGCGACAAGCGATACTCGCATGCCTAAAGACTGCTTGACGCCGAGATGACCAGTCGTCTTAGATGGCATAATGTTGCCGGTTCGCGACCGAATGATTATGCAATCACTCGAAGCCCTGCGCCTGCACGGTTATAATGCGCTCGGTGTTCAGGAAATCGCCGACGCGGCCCATATGCCCAAAGGATCATTCTACAACCACTTCGCGAGCAAAGAAGAATTTGCCGTGGTTTCGCTGAAAACTTATGCTAAGCAGGGAATAATCTCCACCGAACGTATTCTGAGCGATGAACG
>JAEUSA010000446.1 GCA_016788945.1 Leptospiraceae bacterium | reverse complement strand
TGTTCCAGCGGTCTTGTTCCTGCACTTGCGGAGCGTATCCCTGCATTGCGCCTTGTCCGGCTGTCGCAATGTGGTAGATTTTCGCGGCTGAAAAACTGTCGGCGCGTTCATTCGTCAGTTTGCGTACGCCGGCAAATTTTCTGGCCACCGGGCCATCGGCGAGTCCCTGCGCTCCATGGCATGGCGCGCAGAATACCTGATATTTCTCATAACCACGTTTGCGATCATAATTTGCGGGTGCCTTCAGTTCACGCGCAGCGACTTCGACGTCTGCATCTTTCTTATAAGAATAAGCAGGTGCACCGTTATACGCGACGGTGTTTTCCGGTTCGTACATGTCGTATGCCCGCTTGCCAATATTGTCAAATTTCGCTGTGTCACCGCCGGGTGAATAATGCATGTCGAGAAAGTATTTGTATTCGCGCCGCGTTTCTGCGCAACCGCTGACGGCAATCAGCGACAGAGCAATTAAGAAGATACGGAAAGAAATCATGGTTGGATCTCCTGAATTTCAGCGGGCAGGCCCGAAAGAATTCTTTCTACATCAGCTCGCGTGAGGTTTGCATCGCCGAGCCAGATGGCAAACACATCTGAAGTAACGCGCGGCGCCGGTAGTTTACGGCTGATCTTGCCCAGGCGGCCCAAAACAAGCACACCAACCACAGTAAACACAGAGGCAAAGTAGATGGTGAGTTCGAAAAGAATCGGCACGTATGCGGGCCACGAGAAGAAAGGCTTACCGCCGTAAACAATCGGCCAGTTGAGCACATCAATATAAAAGATATAAGAAAGTCCGAGTATCAGCGCCATGATGCCGCCGACGAATGTCAGCACCGGAATCCATGAGCGATGCAGGCCCATGGCATGGTCGAGACCGTGAATCGGGCAGGGGGTGAAACAATCGAAACTCTTCACATTCGCCTGCTTCGTTTTTTCGGCAGCCTTGAGAAGATCACCTGCCGATTTGAAAGACGCCACAAATCCGCGCGTCGCTTCTTCGTAGGAGAAAAGACCGCGTTTAATCTCTGCTATTGATAACATACTACCTCGTTAATGGCTATTAGACACCGAATGGTGCTGGCTGAGCGCCGCGTTCGCTTCATCGGCCTTGACTTCGGCCAATGCAATCGAAGGAATCGTACGAATGAACATCAGGAACAGCGTGAAGAATATGCCGAAGCTACCCACGAGCACCGCATAGTCAGCCCATGTGGGATCATAAGAATCCCAGCTTGAGGGTAGGTAATCGCGGTGCAGCGAGATAATCACGATCACAAAGCGTTCGAACCACATACCGATGTTGACCACAATCGAAATGACGAACAACACTTTGATGTTGGTGCGCAGTTTCTTAAACCACATAAAGTGTGGAGAAACCACGTTACAGGTAAACATGATCCAGAATGCCCAAGCGAACGGACCTTTCAGGCGGTTGATAAAGGCATACTGTTCAATGTGGCTCGCCGAATAAGCGGCCATGACAAACTCAACCGTATAGGCGAATGATACCATCATGCCGGTGACCAGAATCACGATCGCCATGTTTTCCAAATGCTTGAGTGTAATATATTCTTTGAGTTTGAAGACTTCGCGCGTGATAATCATCAGCGTCATCACCATCGCAAAACCTGAATAGATCGCACCGGCAACAAAGTAGGGCGGGAAAATCGTCGCATGCCAGCCGGGTATCACCGATGTGGCAAAGTCCATCGAAACAATCGTGTGTACTGAAAGAACGAGCGGTGTTGCCAAAGCGGAAAGCAACATGACCATCTTCTCATAGTGGTGCCATGTTTTGGCCGAACCGACCCAGCCAAGCGCCATCACACGGTAAGCGATGGCTTTCACCTGCAGCAAGAACTGACCGATCTTGCTGTTTGCTTTATAGCGCTCGAAACGATCGCGCAGTGTGGCAAAATCGGGCACGAGTCCCATATACCAGAAGATGAGCGAAACCGAAAAGTATGTTGAAATCGCAAAAAGGTCCCACAGCAGCGGCGAGCGGAAGTTTGCCCACAGTGGACCGCGTTCGTTCGGGTAAGGGAATGCCCAGTATACGAACCATGGGCGACCAATATGGATCAATGGGAAAATCGCCGCAACAATAACGGCAAAAATTGTCATCGCTTCGGCGGCGCGGTTAATCGACGTACGCCATTTCTGGCGGAACAGAAACAGAATCGCCGAAATCAGCGTACCGGCGTGACCGATACCGACCCAGAAGACGAAGTTAACGATGAAGAAACCCCAACCGACCGGGTTGTTAATCGCAAATATACCCAGACCGACAAAGAATGAGTAGATGATGGTTCCTACACCCACTGCGGCCGCCAGAGCCGATACACCGAACGCACCCCACCACAATTTCGTGGGGAACGCCTCGATCGGGCGCATCACATCGTCGTCTAACGCCGCGAACGGCTTGCCAATATGGTAATCGCTTTTTTCCGTAGCCATGTTCTACCTTATGCCTTTGCCTCTGGGCGGTTTTTGACACGCACCATGTATTTTACCGAAGGTTCAACGTTAATCTGCGCCAGTATTTTGTACGTCCGCGGATTGCTGTTAGCCTTACTGATAACGGTATCTGCACTGTTGATATTGCCGAACGTAATCGCGTCGGCCGGGCACGCCTGCTGGCAGGCAGTCTGAATTTCACCGTCGCGTACTGCGCGGCCTTCTACTTTTGACAGCTGGCGCTTCTCTGAGATGCGCTGCTGGCAGAACGAGCATTTCTCGATCACACCGCGTGAGCGTACAGTGACATCCGGATTCAGCGCGTACTGCTGCGGGTCGCGCAGTTTGTCTTCCCAGTTTTCAAACCAGTTGTAACGGCGCACTTTGTACGGGCAGTTGTTAGAGCAGTAACGTGTACCGATGCAGCGGTTATAGCTCATGTAATTGAGGCCATCTTGGCTGTGACCGGTTGCGCCCACCGGGCAAACGTTTTCGCACGGTGCATTTTCACAATGCTGGCACATGACCGGTTGAAAGAACACATCGGGTTCAACCATGTCCGCATCGGCCTTTTCTGCTGCTTCATTTTCGTAGATGTAGTAGCGGTCAATGCGCAACCAGCTCATTTCACGGCCGCGGTTGATCTCTGACTTACCAACGGCCGGGATGTTGTTTTCTGAGTAACACGCCATGACGCAGGCTGAGCAGCCTGTGCACTTATTGAGGTCAATATTGAGATTCCAGCGATAGCCTTCTTCGTAATTATGCTTCGGATAGAGACCCTTGGCTTTGCCGCCATGCGGTTTCTCTTCATGCTCGTGCATGAGCTCAGGTTTCTTTTCGCGAATGGCTTTCTCAAAGGTTTTGAGATCGACCTGACGCGCAAGACCGCGGATGACGGCAAATTCATAGTGCCGCTGCGTGGAGGCGAGCATATCGTATTTGCCGATTTTTTCGAGTGTTACCGCGATACCTGACGAGGCAACTTGGCCCGCTGCATAACCAGCCAAGGCATATGCATTCTGGCCTTTGCCAGCGCCGACTTTACCGATATAACTTTGACCATAACCGATCGCGAGCGCAAGCGAACCGCGGCGCATGCCGGGTTGTACAAATGCCGGAATCTCCAGCACGACTTTACCGACGGTGACGCGCAGCAAATCTTGCGTCTTGACGCTCATCGTTTTCGCGTCTGCCGGGCTGAGCAGCAGCACGTTCTCCCAAGTGATCTTAGTCACTGGATCTGGCAGCTCATGGCGGAACGAAATATTGCCGCCGGTGCCGTCGCCCAGACCTACGCTCTCAATGAGATTGAGGCGATAACCTGCCTGTGCTTCGACAGGGGCTTTGACGTCTTTCAGCGTGGCGCTTTTGAAGCCGCGCGCGGCGCCCGCGCCCGCTTGCTCAACAACTGCATAACCGGTAGACAGGGTCTTGGCCCACGCCTGACCTTTTGCATTGGCTGCATGGCTCTTTTTGACCTGCTCATAGGCGGATGTATTATCGCCTGTGAGTCGGCCGAAGATTTCCAGCACCGGCAGAGTGTCGAACAGTTGGCGAATGACAGGTTGTACGATGCCGTATGAACCATGTGACAATGCGTCTGACCAAGCCTCAAGATAGTGGCTCACCGGCAGAACGTGCGTCGAGAGCATCGCGGTGTCATTCAGATGGTAGCCGATGAAGACGACATTTTTAACTTTCTTCAACGCATCGGTGAACCCCGAGGCAACGGGCATTTCGTATACCGGGTTGGCGCGGTCGATGACCAGCGTTTCGACTTTGCCGGCCTTCATATCATTGATCAGCGCATCGATCGCCGATGCTTCGCTCAAGTCGGAATTTGCCTTGAGCGCCGCTTTGGTGCTGACCGTTTTGCCTTCGTTGCCGAGTATAGCATTCAGCAGGTTGACAGCAATCTGCAACTCACCGGGTACCGAAGTGCGGCTGTTGACGCCGCCGCCGACGACGAGCGATTTGCCTTTATTGGCCTTGAGTTCTTCAGCGAGATCAATGATCTGTTTTTCTGCGAGACCAGTGACCTTTGCAACAATCGCCGGAGTATGCGCCTGAACGGCGGCGCGCACAGCACCGTCACCGGCAAGCGCAGAGCCGGGCAGCAGTAGATTGGCGAGACCTAATGCAAGGCTTGTGTGCGAACCTGCTGAAATCGCGAGTCGCTTGTCGGCATTGCTGCCGGTAAGCGACATGGCCGCTTCAGCGACCACCAGACGATTCATTTTGCCTGCAGGGTCGCGGCGAGAGGAGAATTGTTTTGTGTAGAGGTCTGGCGCAAGCCATGTACCCAGAAAATCAGCTTCAATCGAGAAAATCAGATCGGCTTCATCGAAGCGATATGCCGGAACAGCAGCAGAGCCGAGGCTTGCACGGTTACCTGCAACGATTTCCGACAGAGTTCCTGTTGGGTCATAAACCACTGTCTTGCCGAGACGCGCGCGCGCAGCTTGTTCTGCCGGTGAGAACGAAGCGCGAGAGAGTACTCGCGCATTGCCTTTGAGCGTCGCCGCGACTTCTTTAATGAGGTCATCCCATTTGGCGGCTGCGAAAGAATTACCGTCTTTTTTCAGCGGATTCTTGATGCGATCGGGGTCGTAGAGATCCCAGATCGAAGCAAAGGTATCAGCAGTTGCTGCGCCGCGGTAAACTGGGTGCGCATCGAGGCCTTCCAGCTTAATGGGCTTACCTTCGCGGGTTTTGACCAGAATGGGTGTAATGCCGCGGGCATCAACTTTGGTGCTGGCAAAATAGCGCGCTTGGCCCGGTACGTATTCCATCGGGCGGTCAACATAAGGAACAATCTTTTCGACGGGCTCGCGGCATGCCGCCAGTGCTGCCATCGAGATAGAGGCGCCCATAAAGGTAAGGAAGCTTTTGCGGTCGAGGTTGGCATTCATGCCGCGCTCGATCATTTCTTCTACGTTGGCGGGAAATTCGCTCTTACCGTTCCACAGTTCCAGTTCTGCCTGCGCAGCTTCTGCTGTGGTGGTTTCTTCAAATGAGCGGAAAACACGTGGTGTTGAAGCCTCGGCCGGTGCCTGAAAGGCTCCCGCGGTTGACTCGCTTTTGTTGTCAGACGTATCGTTTCGCATGCTTAGATCCTTTTAGTAATGGCAGGTGTTGCAGCTGATGCTCACACCGTGATTCTTGTACTCGGTCTCATTGCGGTAATCGCGGTGGCAGTTCACGCAGAAGCCCATGTTGAGCGATTTCACCTGCTCGACGACTTTCATGCCCGCTACATCACCATGGCAGGGGGCGCATGCCGTTTTAGTCGGCTGGCCGTCTTTCAGCAGCTGCTTGATATGCGGGGCGTGCGGAAAGCGTACATGGTCGGGCAGGTTATGTATGCGCACCCATTCGAGCGATTGTTTCTTTTCGTAGTATTTCTTGAGTTTCTCAACGCCAGCTTTGCCGTAACCGACAGAAATATGGCAGTTGAGGCATGTGTTCATGCTGGGAACACCTGCTTTCTTGCTGGTTGTCACACCGGTATGGCAGTACTGGCAGTCGATGCCGTACTGGTCGCGGCCGTCATGCGTTTTTTGACCGGCTTGGCCGGCATGTATGTCGTGGCGATAAGAGATCGGCTGCTCCGGCGCATAACCGATGCGTGCAGGAGGAGCCCAGATAATCCACGCCGCAAATGCGACGAGAACTACGGGGGTACCGTATTTCATTGCTTTAAAGAGTTTTGGATCCATCCGAGTCAGCTCCTGCAGGGGTTAATCAGGTTTTGTTGCCGAGTTTGCGGACATGTTCCGCAACTGCTTTAATTTCGTCAGCTGTCAGCACACCTTTGTAAGGTGCCATGCCAGTACCTGTGATGCCGGCTTCAATTGATTTAATCACGCTGGCGAGATCAGTACCGTTTTTCCATTTTGCGTCGGCAAAATTACGTGGTTTCGGTTTCAGCGCAGCGCCCACCGGGCCATCGCCTTTGCCTTGTGCACCGTGGCAGGTAACACAACCTTTTTCTGTGTAAACGGTTTCACCGGATACAGCAGCTGCCGCAGCCGGCGCTGTGTTAGCGCTTTCTTGCTTTTTATCGCAAGCGACCAAGGTAAATGCTGCAAGTAGGAGAACTAAAATCTTGTTCATGAATTGCTCCTTGATGGCAAAACTGGACGATTTGCCACTTGGTCTGAGTTTGTTACTGAAATAGCGCGTCGATTTTTTTTTGACAAAATATTGACATCGGACTTGATCAGGATCAAGCCTCGCCGGAAAGCAGGTTGGCGAGCCCGCTTTTGGCGAAAATGGTCTTCACCGATGCCGGTGCGTTGAGAATATGGAAATTCAGCTCGCGTTCTGCACAGGTCTTACTTGCCTGAATGAGCGCGGCGATGCCTGCAGAATCAATCTGCGGCAGATTCTTCAGATCGATCGTAATCGAACGCACACCGGGTTCAATCCACGCCATGAGCTTCTTCTTTAATTCGGGTGAGGTAAAGAAATTCAGTGTGCCCTCGGCCACGGCCGTAATCGCGCCGCCCGAATACTTGATATCGAAGTAGAGCTGGTCTGCCATAAAGTCTGAGGCTGATAAACCGCAACCTCTGCGCCGTAAAGCATCATTAGTAATTCAAGTTTAGCTGTGCAGCGTGTTTCTTTGTCCGTTTTATCCCTTCGGGTTAAAATGGACAAAGAAAGCAAGAAAGAAAAAAATCCGTGGGAGCATACCATTGCGCTGCCGCAAACGAATTACCCCATGCGCGCCGATCTCGCGAAGCGCGAGAATGACATTCTCACCTTATGGAAAAAAGAAAGCCTCTTTAAAAAGATCAATGCTAAGCGTAAGGCCGATAATGCGCCACTCTTCTTGTTGCACGACGGCCCGCCTTATGCAAACGGCGAATTCCATACAGGCCACGGATTAAACAAGGTTCTAAAAGATATCTTCAATAAATACAACCTGCTCCGTGGCCGCCGCGTGCCCTACGTGCCGGGATGGGATTGCCATGGCCTACCGATTGAATTGGCGGCGATCAAAAAACTCGCGAACAAGAAAGATGGCTCAGACAAAGATCCTATCCGCATTCGCAAGGCCTGCCGCGAGTATGCTGCGGAGTACATCAAGATCCAGGGCGAGGACCAGACACGCTTTGGCATCTTCTGGGATGACAGCGATCACAAGACGGCCGCCAACAACGAATCAAAGAACTACTATGCGACCATGTCGCCCAAATATGAGGCGGCGATCCTCAAGGCGTTTCGCGATCTGTTCCTGAAGGACCTGATCTATAAAGGAAAGAAACC
>JAEUSA010000430.1 GCA_016788945.1 Leptospiraceae bacterium | reverse complement strand
TATGCGCTCGATGGCCGCGAACAGGCCCCCGCAGCCATTCGCGCCGATACCTTTCTGGCTGCCGATGGCAAGCCATTGCCGTTTATGGACCGCCTTGCCGGTGCCCGCGCGGTAGGCGTACCGGGTACGGTGGCGCTACTGAGCGCTGCGCACCGCCGGTTCGGCAACTTTGCTTTCCGCGAGACTTTTGCCCGTGCGATAGAACTTGCTGAATTGGGTTTTCGTGTTTCGCCGCGCTTGTCGCAGGCAATGCGCATCAACCGCGACAGGCTGCTCAAACAGAATGGCAGCAGCGTTCCACTGTTGCGCAGCGGTGAAGCGTATGCGGTCGGCGAAATACTGGTGCAGTCTGAACTGGCTGCGACGCTCAAACGCCTGCGCGATTACGGTGAGGCAGATTTTTATCACGGCAGCATTGCGGCTGACATTCTCGCCACAGTCAGCAAGAATACACTCTTTGCATCGACGATGACCGCGGATGATCTGAAAAACTATAAGGCGATCGAACGGCCGGTTGAAAAGCGCAAGGCCGGCGCAACGGAGCTCTATTCGGTATCTGCACCTGCCTCAGGCAAGGCGACACTTGCTGCGATTGGTGCGACCAACAGTACGAAAGATGATCGTGCGCTGATCATAAGTTCACTCGCTGCGCAGCGTTCTGCTTTTGTGGAACGGGAAAAAACACTGCAAGACCCCGGTTTCGCAAAATCCACTGAAGCACAAAATACGACGCATGTAGCTATCGCCGATGCAGAAGGCAACATCGTCAGTTATACCTCATCGGTTGAGACGAGTCTCGGTTCATGCCTTTTTGTTCACGGTCGCGGATTTATTCTCAATAACCAGCTGAGCGATTTCAACCCGCAGGCAAAACAGACCAATTCGGCCGAAGGTGGCAAGCGGCCTAAAAGTTCGATGTCGCCGCTGATCTTGCGCCAGAGCGATGGTTCTTTTACCGCTTTGGGGTCACCAGGTGGGGCGACGATTGTCGGTAGCGTGGCGCTGACGGCGAGCCGCATTCTCGCCGGCCACGAGATACAAGACGCGATTAATATGCCACGCGCGATTGGCATGCCGAACGGCAAGGTGCTCGTCGAGCTGCCGCTCAAACGTGACGGCAACTTTCTCGCCGCGCTGCGCCGCGCAGGTTTCGACGCAGACCTGCGCCGCAATGTGGTGTCGCTTGGGTCTGTGCAGGCGGTGAGTTTTAATCCGCGCAGCGGGCTTTTTACTGCAGCATCCGATCTGCGGCGTGAAGGGCTGGCGCTTGTGGTTGATCCTCAGGTCGAGTAGTGGTAGACTAACCGGGCAGTTGTGCAATTAGCTGACGGCATCGTAATTGCTCTCTACTTTGTGCTGACCTTCGGCGTCGGTGCATTGGCGCTCGCGCGCAAACACGAAAGCAGAGAAGACTATTTTCTTTCGGGTCGCAAGCTGCCGTGGCACCTCGCCGGCCTGTCGATGGTTGCCACGACTTTCGCAGCCGATACACCGCTCGCTGTTACCGGCATCACACTCGAGCGCGGCATTGCGGGAAATTTTCTGTGGTTGTCGCTCATTCCCTCGGGTATTCTCACCGCGATTATTTATGCACGGCTGTGGCGACGGTCTGGTGCGATGACGGACGCCGAATTTGCGACGCTGCGCTATTCAGGTCGCGCTGCAGTTTTTTTGCGTCGTTTTCGCGCGCTGTATCTGGCATT
>JAEUSA010000395.1 GCA_016788945.1 Leptospiraceae bacterium | reverse complement strand
CTGCACAGCGATCTCGATCGCCTGCGCATTTCTCCTCTGCCGGGACTATTGCGCGCCGTACACGGTAATTACCGCGAAGAACAAAATACACGCCTGTTTGAAATCGAACGCATTTTCCTCAAGCCCGCCGACGGTAAACTGGCGCGCAACGAAGCGTATTTTTTTGCTGCGGCGTTTACTTCGAATCTCGAACCTGCCGATGCACTTGCTGAACTCAGAGCGATGGTCGGTGACGTTCTTACCGATCGGGGCTTCCCCCGCCATGAGCAGGTGTTTGCCAACGCCGCGGAGAAAATATTTCATCCGGGTCGATCGGGAAAAGCCGGTACAAAAGATAAGAATATTTTCCGTCTTGGCGAGATCCACCCGAAAATTCTCAGCGCATTCGGCATTAAAGAACGCGTTTATTATTTCGATGCCCTTCTCTCAGATCTCATGCAATCTGAGACGGGCGCATCTATCTATCGGCCGCCGTTTATGTTTCCGGCTGTGGAATTTGAACTGACCTTAGTCATGCCTGAGCGTGCGGAATTCGCCGCGCTGCGTGAAGCGGCGGGCGTTTTGCAGCCACTGGTACGCCGTGACCTCGACAAAACTGTGCTCGTTGAATTCGTTCATCTGAGTACGTTTACCGGCGGTAATTTGAAACCCGGCGAAAAGGCCGTTTCGGTGCGCGCAACGTGGCGAAATCCGACGCGCACACTATCGCCCGATGAAGTCAAAAAACTTCAGGATGGTCTCATCGGACGCATGCAAAAAGCCGGGTTCGCCTTGCGCTGACGCAGTCTACCTGCTGTAGTCTCTACCTATTGTAGAAAGATAAAATTGCCTCGCAAATGCGCTGTGCTCCGTCGGCTCCGAGCTCGGCGTACATCGGTAAACGCAGCAAGCAATCGGTAAACCGGTCAGCATTCGGTAAGTCGCGTCCGTCGTGTCTGGCTGCGAAATAGGGGCTCTTGTGCAGCGATAAATAGTGAAAAACGGATGCGATTCCCTGTGCCTTCAAGTGAGCAATGAGTGCCGTGCGCTCGTCGAGCGAGCGGCAGACCAAATAGAACAAATGCGCATTGTGAGGAAAATCGGGCATGACGAGTACGCCGTGATTTTGCAGTGCCAACAGTGCGGATTGATAGACGCGCCAAGCCTGCATGCGCATGCGTTGAATTTTTTCCACCTCTTCAAGTTGCGCCAGCAGAAAAGCGGCGATCAGTTCTGACGGCAGAAACGATGAACCTACATCCACCCAGCCGTATTTGTCAACTTCGCCGCGAAAAAAAGCGCTCCGATTCGTACCTTTCTCCCAAAGAATCTCGGCGCGCCTGATGAACGGCCCATGGTTGATCGACAACGCGCCACCTTCGCCGGCGATAATGTTCTTCGTGTCATGAAATGAAAAAGCTCCAAGGTGGCCGATACCGCCGAGGAATTTTCCGTCGGCAGCTGAGTCGATTGCCTGTGCCGCATCTTCGACTACCCAGAGCGAATGTTTTTTCGCCAGTTGCATGATGGTCGGCATATCGCATGACTGACCGCCATAATGAACCGGAATGATTGCCCGAGTGCGTGGCGTAATTAATGCTTCGAGCCCGCCTGCATCCAAGTTTGGATGTTCATTCTGGCTATCCGCAAACACAATTTTTGCTCGGCGCAGGGCAAACGCATTTGCTGTAGAAACGAAAGTATAGGACGGTATAATGACTTCGTCGCCCGGCTGAATATCAATCAGCAATGCAGCGAGTTCCAGCGCATCTGTGCACGAGGTTGTCAGCAGGGTTTTGCGGAGTCCATATTTTGTTTCGAGCAGGGTCTGGCACCGGCGCGTAAAATCACCGTTGCCCGACAACTTGCCCGACACTAACGCTTCGTCGAGGTATTGTTTTTCTCTGCCTGCCAGAAAGGGTTTATTGAAAGGAAAATTCATTTGGTTCTCTTTCGCGATGATTCTTGGTGAATCAGCCTGCGGTATTTGTTGACGGTGCGGCGTTTTACCTCAAAGCCCTGATCTTTCAGAATTTCGGCAATGACGCGGTCGGATTTTTTTCGTTCAGCATCTTGCGCCAGCAGAGTGAGTATTGCCGTTTTGAGGTCCTCAGCGCTGCGCTCGCTGCCGTCCGAAGATTTGATTTTGCGCATTAGAAAAAGGCGGAGCGGGAAGACTCCCCAGCCGCAATGGAAATACTTGCGGTTGAGGATGCGGCTGATCGTTGAAACGTGCCGACCGGTCTCTTGTGACAAGTCGCGCAGACTCATCGTGCGGATATATGCTGAACCCTTGGTGAAAAAATCGTACTGCCTGACAGCGATAATGCGCGCAACCTGAGCCAGAGTATCGGCGCGAAACTGTAGTGTTTCGACGAGTGATTTCGCGGTCTGGTATGTTGCTTGCCATTCTGTCGCGGCCGCACCGGTCTTGGGTGATTTTTTGCCCTGCATTTCACGGTAGAGTTTGTGGTTCACCCGAAAGCGTGGCAGGTATTGGTCTGAAACCTTGACGTAGACCTGCTTTTCCCTGACTTCGAAAAATATTTCGGGTAGAGCCCATTCGGCTGCAGTACCATCGCTGCGGTTTACCGGGTGTGGATCCAGTGCGGTCAGCAGCTTGAGTTTTGCTTCGAGTGTCGCTCCGTCGATCTCAAGCAAGTCGCAAAGCGATTGTTTTTCTGACACCGAAAACCGCGTAAGGTTTTCGCGCGCCTGACCAAGCATGTCGATCAAATCAAACAGTAATTCGTCTTTGCCATACCGGGCTTCAGCCTGCCAGCGCAGGCTTTGCCACATGTTTTCGGCGCCAACGCCGCATGGATCAAGCTGTTTGAGGTATTCTATACAGGCGCGCAGATCGCGCGTCGTAAAATTGTAGTCGGCGATAATCGTGCGGTGAGGAAAAGCTGTGAAACCATCGTTGTCAATCGTCGAGACGATAATACGTGCCAGATCGTAGATACGTTCGGGCATACCCATATCCACAAGTTGCAGCAGTAGGTTCTCTTGCAATCCCACATGCGCGCGTGCGATGAAATCTTTGCCGTCGCCCGTCGAAACCGGTGGCGCTTCGCCAGAAGAAATTTCTTCGACGAACGGGTTTTCGGCGATTACCCGCAGTATTTCTTCGCGCAATTCGTGTTGCGGTAGAGACAACAGTTGCACAGCATGGGTCAGCGTGCCGTGCAGCTTCTGCCTCACGGTTGTTTTGAGCGCCGTTGTCTGTCTGAGCTGTGTTTTCGGCATAAATCAAAAGCAGGTGCGGCGCGCGGCGCCGGCACCGTCGGTCAAATCTTGAAGTCGTCCCCCAGATATATTTCGCGTGCTTTTTTGTCTTTGATAAGAACGTCGGCGGTGCCTTCGATCAAAACTTGGCCCTGAAAGATGATATAAGCGCGATCGGTAAGTTTGAGTGTTTCCCGAACGTTATGGTCGGTGATCAGAATGCCGAGCCCGCGTTGCTGTAGCTGCCATACGACACGCTGTATTTCTTTTACGGCGATCGGGTCGACGCCGGCAAAAGGTTCATCGAGCAGCAGAAATTTCGGGTCTGATGCGAGTGCGCGCGCAATTTCTGCACGTCTGCGCTCCCCGCCTGATAAAGTAATACCGTTCTGCGTCTGCACGTGTTCGATCTCGAGTTCTTTGAGCAGCTGATCGGTGCGGCTGCGGATTTCGTCTTTGGTAAAACCGCGAAGTTCGAGTATCGCTTCGATATTCTTGCGCACTGAAAGCGTGCGGAAAATGGATGCTTCTTGCGCGAGGTAACCGATGCCGCGGCGTGCGCGCAGATACATTGGCATGCGCGTCAAATCTTCGCCGCCTAAAAACACCTGGCCACCAGATTGTTTGATGAGGCCGATCGTCATATAAAACGACGTCGTCTTGCCGGCTCCGTTGGGGCCAAGAATACCGACAACCTCACCCTGACGCACGTTATACGAAACGTTGCGTACGACCGTGCGCTTGCCGTAAATTTTGACCAGATTTCTGGCTTCAAGCTTGAGAGCGTTTTCGGCGATCACCGGTGCCGGTTTGCCTGTGATGTCCTTCGGTGCTGCGGCCCGGGCCATTGCTTACTCCGGGTGAATTTGTTGCGGCGACAAGAGATTTAAGTGAAGTTATGAGAAGCCCGCCGTGCCTTCGCGTGCGTAATCAGCGGAACATACGGCTGATGATTCCCGAGGTATAGTTCAGACCGAGTAACGGCAACGCGAGAAGCGGGCTTAAATGCGGGTCGGGTTTTTTGCCTTCGCCGATGCGTTTAAGCTGCAGAGAATAATAGCCGATTTCGAGTGCACCCATGCGATCGACGGCAGCGATACCCGTCTTGACGGGCTTGAGTTCGATGCGTGCCGTGCTGTCGCTGAGCAGGCGGCGGGCCAGTTCGGGTTCCATCGCCAGCGGTCGGGCAAGTCCCGTGATATCAACGGCTCCCGATTCAACTGCGGCATTCATTGCCTGCGCAGAGCGAAATCCGCCCGTGAGCATCAGCGGCACTTTGACGGATTTTCTGATTCTTTCGGCAAACGGTAAAAAATAGGCTTCGCGTTGTGCGGTCGAGGTAAGCGCTGACTTCAGCACCTCCTGTGCTCCGGTCGTCGCATCGAGCGACTTCGTGTCGCGCGCCGACTTCAGCACCTCCTGTGCTCCAGTCATCGCCGAGGCTTCGTAGCTGCCGCCGGAAATTTCGATCATGTCAACGCCCTCGGCTTCGAGAGCCTGTGCCACAACGATCGCGTCGTCTTCATCAAAACCACCGCGTTGAAAATCGGCGGAATTCATTTTTATGCCCACTGGGAATTTTGCGCCCACTGCTTTGCGCATGGCGCGTAATACCTCGAGAGCAAAGCGCATGCGGTTTTCAATGCTGCCGCCCCAGCGATCGGTGCGCACGTTGGCCAGAGGTGACAAAAATTCACTGACGAGGTAACCATGCGCGCCATGAATCTGAACGCCGTCAAAACCGGCTTCTTTGCACAGCGCTGCGGTGCGTCCAAATTTTGCGATGATGTCGTGAATTTCCGTTTCACTCAGTGCATGCGGAGTGCGGAAAGCGAGGTTGCCCAATTTGAGTTTAACCGCCGATGGAGCAACCGTAACGCGGGAAATCGCCGAAGGTGCCTGCCTGCCAGGATGGTTGATCTGTGCCCAGATGGCGGCGCCATTCTTTTTTGCTGCCGAGGTCCATGAGCGAAACTCGGGCAGATGGCTATCGTCTTCGAGCACGACATTGTTGGGTTCGCCGAGTTCGTTGCCATCGACCATGACGTTACCGGTAATGATGAGGCCGATACTGTTTGCTCCCCAAGTTTCGTAGAGCTTACATAGTTTTTCGCCCGGCAGATTTTTTACCGCAAGGTTTTCGCTCATCGCCGATTTGGCGATACGGTTTCGCAGGGTGACTCCGCAGGGCAGGGTGATCGGGGTGGCAAGCTTCATATCAATGGCACGAGGCGTCGATGTTTTCCACGTAGTCGAGATAAAAATGTGCGGCGGATTTATCGCCGGCAAATCCGTTGGGCTTAAGAATTTCGGCGTTTTGCCGGTATGCTGCAAGATATTGCGCCGCTACAGGTCGGTATGACCAATGCCAGCGTTCTTCTTGGTAGCCGTGCGCAAATTTTCCCGCGCCGCGCTCGCTCGGATCGCCGTTGTAAGGCTGGCAAAAACCGAATTTGCCGGCATTGGCGACGAGCCAGTCATAGAATTCTTTTCCGCGGCCGGTTTTGAAAGTGCTGTTGTGCAGCGCGGGCCCGCTGATGCCGGCCTCATGAAAATCCATATCGGTACCCCAGTGGTGTCTCGACGTACCGGGCATCGAAGAGAACCGTAGAATTTCGAGCGCGCGCTTTTCTTCGTCTTTGATCGCCGTGGCAAGATTTTTGCCGCCTACGGCGCGTCGGCCGGTGAATTTTTCTTCCCAAATTGCTTTTTGCGTCGTGAAATTGCGTGTTGCAGATACCACTTTAATGTCATAACCTGCCTTGCGTGCCGCTGCTGAGAGTTTTTCGAGCGCTGAGAGCGCGCGTGCATCGAGGTACTGCGGTTTGCGGCTCAGGTATTTGTCGGGTATAGAGGCAAAACCCGGCATATTATCCGGTGAAAACTTTCCCGATAGCACTTTCAGATCTACTTCTATAGTGCTCGTTTCTGCCGCACGGTGCCGGCCAGAAGCGGATGACGGTTTTTTTGCTTCGCTATCGCAGGCAGTCGCGAATAGTAGAAATATAGCGAAGGCGCTTAATGAAAAAACTATATTGTTAAGTTGAAACGCGCCGGCTGTGCGCAAGGTTGCCTTATGCTTCACTGCGTCTTGGCGGCAAGTGCTTCTTCTTCGGTTTCGAACATATCGAACAGTGTGGTGAGTTCGATTACGTCAAAAATGCGTTTCACTGCCGGCCGCACACAGCAGATTTTCAGCGAGCCTTTGAGGTCTTTGAGCTTGCGCAGCAGCGCAATCATCACACGAAAGCCGGAACTCGACATGTACTCGACATCTGCCATATTGAGAATCAGATGTTTGATGTTTTTAGCGTCGATGGTTTTGATTAGGTGCTCTTCGACTTCGCCCGAAACCGCAACGTCCAGACGGCCATGCAGGTAAGCAATCGCAGAAGCGACACCGACATCTTTGATCTGCACCTTATCCATGTTCGCCAGTTTGAAAACGAAACACGGCTTTTCAAGGGTTTTTTGAAGGCACCCGCAGAATTAGTGCCGCGCAGAGGCGCGGCACTAATTCTGCGTCTGTTTAAAAAAGAAAGCCAAAGAATACGTTAAACCGGGCGACCATAAAAGGCGTATAATTGTAGCTGTCGGTAATCCGCTGGCTGCCGGATGCATAGCTGTACTTGATATCGACCGCCGGAATGCGGGCCGTGCCGAAACTGGCACCTAACGAATAGGCGCCATAACTGATGCGGGCGCCGAGCTCAGCAAACGGCGCAACCCCTGCATACGCCGCTGATCCGTCGATTTGCTGCGCGAGATTCGGGTGATCGGACAGTTTTACGGTGGTGGAATACAATGTGGCGCCGCCGCCGACAAAAACGTGAAAATACTGAATCGGCATCAGTGCCAATCTGAAGGGGACATCCACATACGAGGTATACTCACTGGATTTTAGCAGCTTCGCGTCATTGCTGGCAATGTGAGAACCCGTGTTCACTGAGGTGGCGATTGCTGGTTTGAGCATGCCCCATATATAAAGGGTGCGCTCATATTCAAGACCCATGCGGATTGGCGACCGGATTAACTGCGCGTAGATCGAAATGCGGTTTTTGTCCGCCACCTCACCCCGGGCGGTTTCATCGATGAATTCGGCGCCGAGCGCACCCGTCAAAACCGGCATCAACGCCAGTACAAAGATAATCCGCAACATACGAGGCCGAACGAATGGGGTATCAAGCCGCCGTGAAAAGCATATTTTTGGTTCCCATAACGATTATTAGTATATTTCGGGTTGTATGTCGGTGGGCGCGCGCCATGACGAAGATTCTGATGTACTGACCCGGGCGAAGAAACCGAAGTTGTATAAGGTTATTCTGTTGAACGACAACTACACGACTATGGAATTTGTCGTCTACGTTTTGCAGAAATATTTTCAAAAAGGCGAACACGAAGCGCGTAAAATAATGCTCGATGTCCACAATAACGGCAGCGGTGTTGCAGGGGTTTACCCGCGTGAAATCGCTGAAACAAAGTCCAAGCAGGTAATGGCGCATGCTGAACAAGAGGGATTTCCGCTCGCGTGCAAGACAGAGCCCGAATAAATTATGGCCAACTCAGTAGAAAAGATTCATCAGCGCGCCTTTGACATTGCCCGTGATTACAAGAATTCCGTAATTACCTTTGAACACGTTTTACTTGCGGTTACCGAAAATGACGAGGGTGTCGAGATATTGCGCGATTTGCGCTGCAATATCGAAGAGCTGCGCCGTGATCTGATAAACCATATTCAGACCTTTGATCAAGATCTCGAAGGCGCGAGTGATTTGAGCGAATCGGCAGCGCTGGCAAATTTTCGCGAGATGCTGCTCGTGCGCATGATACTCAATAACAACCGCGAATTGTCAATTGCCGATATTTTTGACGGTATTTTCCGGCAGCGCGATTCGTACGCCGCCTATTTTCTCGAAAAACAGAATATCACGCGTGCCAAGGTTCTGCGTTATATCACGCACGGCATGGCCCCCCAGCCGCCGGCCGGTGAAGAAAGTGAACCGGTCGCGTCTGGTGGCGAAGAAGCCGGCAGCGAGACAGCTTCTGCTGAAACTCCCGAGCGCGTGCTCAAGGCGTTTACGGTCAACATGACCGAAGAGGCGCGCGCGGGAAAATACGACACACTTATCGGCCGCGAGTCAGAACTCGATCGCACGATGGAAATTCTCTGCCGTCGCAACAAGAACAACGCGCTGCACGTCGGCGAGCCCGGCGTCGGCAAGACGGCGATCATGCGCGGCCTCGCGCAGAAAATTATCGATGGTAAAGTACCCGAGCGCCTGAGAGGGTATCAGGTTTTCTCGATCGACGTCAGCTCACTCGTTGCCGGCACGCGCTATCGGGGCGATTTCGAAGAGCGCATGCAATCCATTATTGCAGCACTTTCAGCAAAGAAAAAGGTTATTCTCTATATCGACGAAATTCACCAGATTGTCGGTGCCGGTGCGACGCGCGGCGACAGTATGGATGCCGCTAACATGCTGAAGCCGGTACTGACGCGCGGTGATATGCGCTGCGTCGGCGCTACGACTTACGAAGAATTCCGCCGCTACTTTGAAAAAGACCGCGCGTTATCGCGGCGTTTTCAGAAGGTTGATATTGCCGAGCCTTCACGCGATGACGCCTATGCGATTCTGAAGGGTTTGAGAAAACTTTATGAAGATTATCACAAGGTGACCTATTCAGACGAAATTCTGCGGCGCGCGGTTGACCTTTCTGCAGAACATATCAATGAACGTTACCTGCCCGACAAGGCAATTGATGTCGTCGACGAAGCCGGTGCATCGCTGCATATCCACAAGCCCGACCAGCGCGAGGTCACCGAAGATGATCTGCGCGCGATCGTCTCACGGCTCGCCAACGTGAACCTTGATCGCTTCGAGAGCAGCGAAAGCGCAGGGCTCAAGTCGATAGCCGATAATCTTAAAAAGAAAATTTATGGCCAAGACGCAGCGATCGAAAAGATCGCGCGCGCCATCAAACGCCACCGCGCTGGCCTCGGAAACAAGCAAAAGCCGGTCGGCAGCTTTTTGTTCACTGGACCCACAGGTACGGGTAAAACCGAACTGACGCGCGCGATTGCCGCCGAACTCGGCGTCGAACTTATTCGCTTTGACATGAGCGAATATATGGAGAAACATTCGATTTCGCGGCTCTTGGGCTCACCGCCGGGCTATGTGGGTTTTGATCAGGGAGCGCAATTGACTGATTCGGTGCGTAAGCATCCGCGCTGCGTGCTGTTGCTTGACGAAATTGAAAAAGCGCACCCCGATGTTTTTAACACTCTGCTGCAGATCATGGACTATGCGACGGTAACCGATGCCACGGGCAAAAAAGCGGATTTCCGCCATGTGCTGCTTGTCATGACTTCGAACGCCGGGTCTTCAGAACTCAACACCGCGCGTATCGGCTTTGAAGATAAATCCAAAGGCGCCGCGCATGTGAAGTCATCTCTCAAAACGTTCTTTACTCCTGAATTTCTCAACCGACTCGACGACGTCGTCGTATTCGACCGGCTGTCTGACGGAGTGCTCGAAAAGATTGTCGATAAGAACCTCTTCGAGCTCAACCGGCAGCTTGAAGAAAAAGAAATTATCGTTGAACTCACGGCATCGGCCCGCGCCTACATGGCCAAAAAAGGATATGACCCGGTTATGGGTGCGAGACCCATGGCGCGCTTGTTTCAGGACACGCTGCGTGACCTCATTACCGACGCGATTATTGACGAGCGCGTCCACGGTGGCGAAACAATCGTCGTCACGTTAGAGGGTGAGCAACTCAATATTGCTGAAATTCACCCGCGCGCACCTGCCAAAGCCGCAAAACGCGAAATGCCGCCCGCAGGCAAAAAGGCGGCACCGCGTGCGAAGCGGGCACGCCCCGCTGCCAAAGGTAAAAAGCGCTGATACGGCGAGTTAGCGAGCAGACGCATGACACGGCTACTGATGTTCAAGCTGATCTTTGCCGTCGTGACGATAACTCTGTTGCTGTTCCAGATTGTTATCTGGAAAAAAATCTCACCTTCGTTGATGCAAAGGCGTTTCGGCAGAATCTTTCGCGCCTTTTATTTCGCCATGGTGTTTGCCGGGCAGAGCGTGTTGTGGATCGCGGTCTTTTATCCCGGGCGTGGTGTCGCCACAGCGTTTCCCGATTGGTATGAGCCAATCCATCGTGTGTTGTTGGCTATAAACTATTCACACTTCTTTTGGGTGCTTCCGCTCGGCTTTCTCTGGCTCGCAGGCATGATCATGCAACGCGTGCGCCGTGCACCTGCCAAAACCGAACAGGCCACAGATTCAAATCAATCTTCTGCGGTGAGTCGCCACGATTTTCTGCGCAAAGCCGCGGGCGCCCTTTCTCTCGGAATAAACTTTCTTCCCACAGCAACGACTGCGGCGGCGATCAGTGGCATGTTTCTCGGATCTCGGGAAATCTGGGTCAATGAAAAGCACATCAGGCTCAACAATCTGCATGATGATCTCAAGGGGCTCAGAATAGTGCAGATTTCCGACATCCACATTGGCAATTTGATCAACGAAAAGTACCTCAACTTCACGCTTGGGCTCATTCGCGCCGCCAGGCCGGATTACGTAGTGGTAACCGGTGACATCATCGATAACAACAATGCCTTCTTACCGACGGCCGGTACATTTTTTTCGCAGCTGAACGCCATGTTACCCGGAAAG
>JAEUSA010000387.1 GCA_016788945.1 Leptospiraceae bacterium | reverse complement strand
CGAAGAGGTCGCGTTCGAGTATGATGGGCAGGTTGATCTCCGTGATGCCGATGCCCATGCGCGCCATGATCGCAAAACAACCCACGGGAAAGATAGCGCCCCAAAAAACTGCCGTAAGAACCGAGATCCATCCGCCTTGTTTACGGCAATGAAACAGCCAGGGGGTGACATTGTGCAGGTGAATCAATAGAAAAGCTAAAAGCAGCGGCTTGAATACCGCGATGATGGGCAGCGTGATGGCGATGCTGAGCAATGATATTGTCGCTACCTTGCCGCGCGTTTTACCCCAGACCGTGAGCAGCAGCCAGAGTGCTACGCCGATATAAAACAAGACAAAAAAAATGCGGCTGGCGCGAGCATTGCTGACCTCGGCAAAAGAGAAAGGGAGTATCGTTGCCGATAGCAATGCCGCTCCGAGAAAAAGTATCGGTCTGAACGATTTACGTCGCCTGAAAATGCGGTATTGGCTGCTGAAATAGTCGAGTTCGCTTAAAACATGCCACACACCGAAGAGGGCAACGGCGCTGATGGCCATGTGAAATGGAAAAACAAGGGAAAGCGGAGCGACGGCAAGCAGCGGCAGAAAGCGCAGCCACATTACTGTAGCCAGCGCACTTCAGAGATACAGGTGTCGTTGTGTTTGTTGCCTTCGTAAACGGAAAGAATGGTGATACGGATTTTTGCAATATCGTGCCAAAAACAATCGCTTTCTGTTTTGTCTTCGGAGTCGCCGATTTTGCACGGTCCGAAAATGACATGATCTCGCGTAATTTCATCGAATTCTGGCCGTGTGAAAGTATCGGTCAATTTTTTTCGGAAAACACGCTGCCGGCCATTGATTTTGGTCACCGTCACCTGAATATTTTTCACGCGGTTGTTGGCATAATATTGTGCTTTGCTCGCAGTATAACCGTTACTGAGCGCAATGCCGCGAAGACGAAAGGGCCCTGAGCGGCGTGCGCGAAACTCGATCCATTCACCGCTGCCGCCATTGGCAGCATTGCTGCACCACGCGGTTTTCACGTCTCCATCGCTCGCGTTTTTCGGGGCGTAGAGGTCTTTGGATTTTCCCTCTTCTTGCAGAACCGAACTTGCTACGACCTCGCTATTGTCGGTATGGAAGCTGCGGATATCCACCTCATCGGACCGCAACTTAGGAGTGAACAAGAAAATACAGGGAAGTAGCAGAACGCGACGCATTTTTCCTTGAGCACTCAAGCCTCTGTCAGGTCAAGTTATTGACAAACGAAGAACGCAAACCTGTAGATGCGATTGGGTTTGACGCATTACCCTATACATCAAGCCTCAGCCGATGAAAAAAGTATTTATGATCGGCGCTGTTTGCCTGCTGGCGGCATGCGGCCCGAAAGAAAATAACGCCAGCAAGCATATGGAAAATGCCGTCGTGGCATACCAGCAAGATGGAAAAGACTTTGAGGGCTATATCGCGCAGCCCAAAAAAAGTGATAAGAAGCTGCCTGCGGTTCTGCTGATTCACGATTGGGATGGTCTCGACGACTATGAAAAGAAGCGCGCGCAGATGTTGGCAGAAAACGGTTACGTCGCTTTTGCCATGGATATGTATGGCAAAGGCGTTCGTGCAAAAAATCACAAAGAAGCGGCTGAACTCAGCGGCACCTATGGCAAAGACCGCAAGCTGCTTCGCTCACGGCTTGAAACAGCGCTTGCCGAATTAAAGAAGCGGCCAGAGGTTGATGCCACGCGCATCGTCGTCATGGGGTATTGTTTCGGCGGTATGGCTGCGATTGAGGCGGCTCTCATGGGTGCAGATATAAAAGGAGTTGTGACTTTTCACGCAGCTCTGGTTTTTCCGACGCTGGCGGCCGATGCGAAAAATGTCAAAGTGCCGGTGCTGATTCACCATGGCGGCGCGGATAAGTTTATTGCCGCTAAAGATATTAAAACTCTGAAAGCGGAGTTCGATAAAGCAAAAGTAAAATACCAGTTTGTCGTGCACGAAGGCGCGACGCATGGTTTTACACTCAAATCGAACACCGGGCATGCCGAGCACATGGGCATGGCTTATGACCCCAAAGCCGATCTGGCTTCATGGGCAAGTCTGCTTGCCTTCTTGCGTGATAACCTGAAGTGAATTTGAGAATTCCGGTGGCGCGACGCGCCACCGGGGTCTTATTTACGGTTTTTCGAGAATCAGCGCTCCGCCGACACCACCACCTGCACAGATCGAACCCATTGCATAGTTTGCTCCGGATTCAATATCGAGCAGCTGGTTGATGAGCACGCGAATGCCCGTCGCGCCCAGCGGGTGGCCGATGGCGAGAGTGCCGCCGTTCGGGTTGACGTCACCTTTTTCAAGGCGTGAGACGAGGTCATATTTGAATTCGTCACGCGCAACCACCATAGAACCAAGCGCCGTCGCGGCAAAAGCTTCGTGGATTTCGTATTTGTTGACGTCTTCCCACTTTAGCCCTGTGTTTTCCAGTGCTTGCTTCATGGCATACGCAATGCCGAGACCCATAATAGCGGGATCAACACCTGCATAACCCCAACCTTTGATTTTCGCCAGAATCGGCAGGCCGAGTTCTTTCGCTTTAGATTCGGTTGTCATGATGACCGCACCGGCACCGTCTGATTGCGGACAGGCGTTGAAAAGTGTGACAACAGGCTTTTTGCTGTCGTCGTACTTCTTGCCGATCCATTTTTCGAACTTGTCATAGAGGCCTTTAAGACCGCCGGGCATCTTTTCGTAGATAACCGGTGACTTCGCAAAACGCTCTGGCTTTTCGATAAAGCCGGTTTTGCCCATCACGAATTCATCTTTGTCGAGAACTTCGTCCGGTTTTTCGCCATATTTTACCGGCAGCAAATACTTGTCGTATTTTCCTCCGACCAGAGCATCATGAGCTTTTTTGTAAGAGCCGTGCGCATACTTATCCAGATCTTCACGGCTGAGGTTCAGCTTTTGTGCCACGATTTCGGCGGTTGCAAACATCATCGCATCGCGTATCGGGTCATTGAGACCTTCTGCCACGCCGTCGATAATCTGGATTTCTGGAATGTTCGGTACTTCTGCCCAGTTTGCCTTGAGTTTATCAACTGTCGCCGTTTTGCTGTTACGCTTCACATTATCGAGGTAGATCGGGAAGTTTGACATCGATTCTTCGCCGACGACAACGATCAGATCGTTCTCGCCGGTGATAATGCGGCGTGCCGCTTCAAATACCGCTTCGTAACCCGATACACAATTGTTTGCGACGGTCACTGCGTTGGCATTGAGGGGCAGGTCATTCTTGACTGAGATAACGCGCGCTGCGTTGGGTGCTTTGGAAGACTGTCCGATTTCGCCGGCAACGACGCCGTCGACCTTGCTCTTGTCGAGTTTGGTGCGCTTGAGGACTTCTTCGACGACCATTGAGCCGAGTTCAAAAGCATGTTTACCGGAAAGAGACGAGCCAGCTTGTCCGACCGGTGTCCTTACCGCACCGGCGATGACGATACGATCGCCGTCGCGGTCAAATTTAAGTTGTTTTGCCATTTTTTCTCCTTGTTTTGTACACAATTAGGGGTAGGCACAAACCTACCCCTGCTACGAGTGAACTTATTTGCCTAAGGCTGCCTTCAATTCGTCTTTCAGCGGTGGCAATACGTTAAACAGATCATCCACCACACCATAGGTTGAGACTTTGAAAATCGGCGCATCGGGATCTTTGTT
>JAEUSA010000341.1 GCA_016788945.1 Leptospiraceae bacterium | reverse complement strand
TGATGGGGTTGGGTTGGGCGCAGCTCAAGCAGGGAAAAAAATCCGCCGCGTTGCAGCAATTTTATCGCGTCAAAATGATGTTTCCCGACAATGCGTACGCCGACGAAGGAATCAAGTGGGCGAAGTGATTAGAGGACAAATCTCCATGCCGGACTCGAATGAGTCAGGTTGCCAAATTGATCATAACCCCAAACTGCCCAATAATAGGTTCCCGAACTTGCCGCCGGTGATGAATTCGGTGATTTGAAATTCTTTGTTGCCGAATCGTAACCGTGTAGTGTGGCCTGCGTCTGGAAACCGCGGACAAAATCGCTCATGCCCGTTCTACTGCCGTAGAGGAAATTTGCTTCGTTTGAAATAGTAGAATCGCTGGTTACAACATTGGCATTAAAAATACCAATTACAGCATACGTGACTTCCGCTGGCAACTCATAGTTGAAATTATTCGACGTATTAATCGTCGCGGCATGTGCAGGGCTCTTGAGCGTAATGGCGGTTGTCCCCGCGAATATCGGACTATTCGGCGGTGGTTCGGAATCATTGGTTTTCGCACAAGAAGCCAACAGCAGCAAGATGGCAAAAAAGACAAAACGATGTATCAACTGGCGCAGGTTATGTTTCATAAATTTTCTCTCTCTTTTTCAAAAATTGACTCGAAAGGAACCCCCGATCGAGAAGTTGGAAAACGACAGGTTCGTATCTGTGGATTTCAGCCCGCCCAAAATTCCGTTACTGCTTGAAAGCGAACGTACGATGTCACGATCAAACACTTGGTAGCGGGCTTCGATAAGAAAGCTGACCGCCATTTTCGGCAATATTTCGAATCCTGCCCGGGCACCAAATTGCATAACATCTTCTGAACGGATTTTTTCCGTTGTGTTATCAGCAAGACCTTTGTAATCGCTGATGCGGGCAAAGCCGCCAAACACGCCTACGAATGGCGAAATGTATGTCGCATTGTCGAACGGCTCGAAATCCAGAGTGATTGCATAGCCCGTCATATAATAAGAGCGCGGCATCTTAATCGTGGTACCAAACGCACTTTCATAAGTATACGAATGATCGAGATTAAGCATGATACTTATTTCACCGCCGACGGTTAATTTTCCAAAGGCAATACCGATGCGGGGAACAATGATGTTGCCCTCTTTCAGTTCTTTACTCTGCGGTAGAAAGCGCTGGTAGCCAACACCAAGGTGTACTGCGTAAGGTTTTCTTGCAGGGGCCAGGGTTTCGCTGATTGTCTTGCGCTCCGCAGCGTTCAGTTTGACGCTGGTTTCATCTTCTTTATATCCTTGCTTCCTAAAAAATACCCTGTGTTCACCGGCGCCAATCTTATACTCCACAATAGGGGTCTTGCCTATGATGGCTCCGTCGATAAGCACTTCAGCATCGGTAGGTATCGAACTTATCGTCAAATACGCCAATGCCTTGCCTGATACTACTGCCATCATCGAATTTGCGGCGGCACCGGCATGGTTCAAAATGTCGGCCAACCCGGCCTCGACCGTACGGCCGTCGAGCACCACGCCCGAAGTGACATCGACGGCTTTCAGAATGACCGTCAGCTTTTCGGGATTACCCGAAAACTGCCCAAGCAGTAGCACATCTGCCTTCGCCAGTTTGCCGGCGCGCGACACCACACTGCTGTCGAGCACGCCTGACTGTTCCAGTTGAATCTCTGACAAAACTTTCGTCAACTGGGCGCGTTCAACGACCTTGATTTCGCCATGCTGACTTAAAGATGCACTGATCGATTCAGGCAGAGCGGATTTCAAATAGTCGAGGCTCGCAGCCCCCGAGCTATTAGTAAAATTCAACACAGCGACCGAGCGGCCCCCCTTCGCTGCGGTAACGGCCGGCGTGAATAAGACTGCCGCCAGCAGACAGGTGAGCGCTTTCACGACTGCAGCTTATCCGCTGAGACAGGGCAACCAGTATTTTTTCGCATGGCAATCTGATAGCGTTTTGCGCATTGCAGATAACCCTTTACTTCATATCGCACCTGCCTGCGAAAGTGCGCACGGAGCAAAAAATTCGGCGATGATAAAATTTTCGCAAGTTACCCTCTTACTCATTGCCATCAATGTGGTCGCATACCTGCTCGTGGCATTGGTCAGCGGCCATTTTGTGCAACCGACTGTGCGTGATCTGGTTCGTTTCGGCGCAAACTTCGCCCCGTTGACGCTCGGGCATCTCGAAATCTGGCGCCTGCTCACTTCGATGTTCTTGCATGGCAGCCTGATGCACCTGCTTGTGAACATGTACTCGCTCTACTCCGTCGGCAGTGCGGTTGAATTCCTGTGCGGCAAAACAAAGTATCTGATAGTTTATTTTGTCTGTGGTCTCGCGGGTAGTCTGGCGAGCCTTATGTTTTCCGTGGCGCGCGGCCGCCCCACAGTCAGCATCGGAGCTTCGGGTGCCGTGTTTGCCATTTATGGTTTTTTTCTGATGCTGATGTGGCTCAGGCGTGACCTGATCCATGCACCGGCCCGCCGAGAGATTTTGCGCAGCGGTGCTATATTCATCGGCTTTAATCTGTTTTTCGGTTTAGTGAGTTCGGGCATCGACAATGCGGCGCACATCGGCGGGCTATTAACCGGCATGCTCGCCGGCATTCTGCTCGCCTCAACGGTCAGGCTGCCAAACCCTGACGGTGGAATAAATTAACAGGCTGACCAGAAGCCTTCGCACTACTGAGGTAGGTTCTAACAGGTTCCGGAAAAAGCCGAAATCAAGAGCGCAAATTTCCGAATTTGCGCGCATTCATGCGTTCGCGCTGAGCGCGAACATGACTTTTTCCGGAACCTGCTAAGTTTTGTACGGCATATCGCCGAGATAATCTTTTTTGCCGATGGTGATGCCGTTATGCCGCAGAATCGAATATGCCGTCACAACGTGAAAATACATGTTCGGTATAGCGTGCTGCACGGCATATTCGCTGCCATTGAGGTACTTACCTTCCCAGCGAGGTTGCGATACGCGAATCGTCGCGGCGCCGCTGTAATCTGCCGCTGAAAAGCCTGACAGATAAGTCAGAACTTTTTGGATACGCTCCTTGAGCTCTAACAGGCTTTTCTCATTGTCTTCATGCACAGGCGCCTCACGGCCGGTGAGTCTCGCCGCACACGCCTTCGCGGTATCGCAGGCGATCTGCACCTGGCGTATCAGATTAAACTGGTCAGGAGCAAGACGGGAATTCAGGTATACGCTGAAATCGACTTTACGCAGTTCTGCTTCTGCGGCGGCTTTTTCGAGTATGTTCTCCAAATTGCGCAGCATTTTCGCGAATTGAATGTTGGTAATTTCGTAGTACATGATGCCTCAGAAACGGGGAATTGCCGGCAAGCCGGATTTAGCCAGATTCCTGAATATGCTCAGGCGTAGAACCGGTATTTATTGCTGCAAAAAGACTTGTCCGAGGGTAATGCCGGCTCAACCTAACCCATGAGTTTATGGCAACGGTTTAAGCGCGCACTGCGCGCAATCTTCGGCGGCTGGGTTTCTGAAATGGAAGATCCTGCGCTGATTCTGGAACAGAATATCCGCGACATGCGCGATAAAATTCCCAAAATGAATGAAAATATCGCGATGCTGAAAGCAAACGCGAAACTGCTCGAAAAAGAAAAACAAAAGCTCGAGGCAGAACAGTCAAAACTGATCGCGAACGTCAAGGCCGCGATCGGCCAGAACCGCGAAGACATTGCCGGTGAATATGCGCTGCAACTTGAGCACAACAAGACGAAGGTCGCTCAGGTAGAACAACAATGGGCGCAGGCGGTTTCGGCGGCACAAAAAGGTGAAGAAGCCAAGGTGGCATTCATGAAAGAACTCGATCGGAAAACAAAAGAAGCGCTCGACGCAATCGAAGCGGCCAAACGTGCGAAGTGGCAGAAAGAAGTCGCTGACACGATGGAACAGTTCACAGCCGGCGGCGTCGATCACACGCACGACGAAATGGTGAAACGTATCGAGCGCGATGGTGCCGTAGCCGACGCCAAACTCGAAATGGCGCTCAACAAGGGTGACAAAGACAAGGCCAAAATCGAAGCCGACGCCGAAAAAATTCGTGCCGCAGAACTCGTTAAACAGTTCAAGATTGAAATGGGTGCCACGACGCCTGCTTCTGCGACACCCGAATCAGCGGGCGGCACACAGCAGCAAAGCGGCCTGAAAAATTAGCCTTCGTATCATTCTGGCCCGCGGCCAGAATGATGTCTCGCGAGTTCGTGTATACACAGCGCGGCGGCAACCGACACGTTGAGTGATTCGACCTTGCCGCTGCCGGGTATCGTAAAATGCCCGCTGCAGCGGCTGACAAACTCTGCGGGTAATCCATCTTCTTCATTACCAAGGCACACCACGGGCATCCCCTTGTTTTTATCACGCAGGAACTCCGTGAGCGTACGCCGACGATTTTTCTCCGGTTTGACGGCTGCGAGCAACCGTGCACGGCTCTCGGCCCAGGCAAAGAGTTCCGCCGGCGAATCATAGGCCATCATTTCCATGTGCGTTAATCCACCTTCGGCCACCCGCCAGGCAGATGCAGTCATCGCAGCCTCATAGGTCTTGCGGCTGACGATCATCTGCTGCATGCCGAAAAAAGCCGCGGTGCGCGCAATGGCTCCTATATTATGTGGATTCATCACGTCGTGCAGGCATAACGCAGCAGCCAGAATAGACGCCGTTGTGAGCGAAATCACTTCGGGACGACGCATGATTGCTGCCGCCCCCTGATGGTGTGCGGTATCGGTAATTTTGCGCAATTCATCGCCGCTCACCATGCGGTATGTCTTGCGCACCCCTGCGAGGTAGCGGCAGGCGTCGGCGAACAGTGGAGCGTTCTCGTCGGTAAAGAACAGGCGCTCGATCAATGAGGGCGTCTCTTTCGCCACCGAGCGAACACTCGCGAGACCGCAAATCGTTAGGGTAGATTCGCTCATCGGGCAGGTCTTCGCTTACCAGCGGAGTCGACAATCGACATTTTGCCCGCATGTAATTCGCTTTTCAGCGTCGCTGCAGCAGCGCTTTCGCTCTATGCCTTCAGACCCCGGAACCGAAATCGAAATACGCCGGGGCGACGACTGGCATCTGCATCTGCGCGACGGTGCTGATATGCAGAGCGTGCTGCCGTTTACTGCACGCCAGTTTGCCCGCGCCATCGTGATGCCTAACCTGAAGCCGCCAGTCACGACGGTGGGCGAAGCGGCAGCCTACCGCGACCGCATTTTATCGGCGCTGCCGGCAGGTTTAGCGTTTGAACCACTGATGACGCTCTATCTGACGAATGATACTTCTGCGGCAGAAATCAAAGCCGCTAAAGAAAGCGGGTTTGTGCACGCGGTGAAACTTTATCCCGCCGGCGCGACGACCAACAGCGAAGCTGGTGTCAGCGTTCTTACGAATCTTTATCCCGTTTTTGAGGCGATGCAAGAGGCGGATTTACCCCTGCTCGTTCACGGCGAAGTGACCGATGCGGCGACCGATGTTTTTGACCGCGAGCGCCTGTTTATGGAGCGCGACATGCACCCGCTTGTACGCCGGTTTCCCGATCTGCGCGTGGTGTTCGAACACATCACGACGCGCGATGCCGCCGATTTTGTTGAAAACGCCACCGAACGTGTGGCGGCGACGATCACGGCGCACCATCTGTTACTCAACCGCAATGCGCTCTTTGCGGGCGGTATCAGACCGCACCACTATTGCCTGCCCGTGCTGAAGCGCGAGGAGCACCGCCAACGGCTCGTGGCCGCGGCGATATCGGGAAATCCCAAATTTTTTGCCGGCACCGACAGTGCTCCGCATGCAAAACACACCAAAGAAAATGACTGCGGTTGCGCCGGCATCTTCACAGCCTATGCCGCAGTCGAACTTTATGCGGAGGCATTCGATAACGCAGGTGCCCTGGATAGGCTCGAAGGTTTTCTCTCGGAATTTGGCCCACGTTTCTATGGCCTGCCGCTCAATGCCGGTAAAATAAAGCTGAAAAAAGTAAAATCCGCCGTGCCGAAAAGTTTTGTGATGGGCGCAAACGAAGTTGTGCCGCTGCGCTCTGGTGGTGAACTCGAATGGCAGATTGTCGCTTGATGCCCTTAGCCAAACGCGCAGCGATCTTTGTTTTCCTCTCTGTCTTCGCCGGCAATATTGCAGCGGTTAACCGCAGCGATGATGTTTCGGCACAGTATTGGCTCGGCTACATCACTTCGTGGCGCCTCTCGCCGAAATATTCGCTGTGGAATGACTGGCATATCGTACCGACATCCTTCTTCGTGTCGCGGCATGGCATCAGCCGGCATCTGAGCCAGCAGGTGAGCTTCACGGGCGGATATGCGTGGGCACTGCTGTCGGTCGCAGGGTCGGGCATCGACAAACTCAACCGTTTCGAACACCGTCCCTGGGCGCAGCTGTTAATGAACCTGCCGCTCGGCACGAAATATACGTTCAGCAACCGTGTGCGTTACGAGGCGCGCTTCCGCGAGAACACGGCGGCAGGGCAGATTCAGGATGGTTTTACGTTTAACCATCGGCTGCGCTTTATGCTGTCTTTTCGCCGGCCGCTCATCGGCATACGCCTTTGGAATGAAACACCGTTTGTCGTCGTGGGCAATGAAATTCTGCTGAATTTCGCCGAGCACATTACCGGCAACCAGCTCGACCAGACGCGCAGCTATGTGATGCTCGGGTACCAAACGGGTGGATTAACTATTCAGGGCGGATATATGTACCGTTACGTGCCGGCGTCGGCCGCCGCAACGTTTAATCATTACCACACGACGACGCTGTGGGTCACGCATGCATTCGGTTCGGACAAGCCCGCCGAAACCGAACACGACGACCTGCTGCACCGTGACCCTTAATTGATCAGCAACGTCACGCCGGCATAGATGACGCCGACACCCAACAGACTCAGAATAGCACCGCTTTTGATCATGCGTGTGATGGGCAACATGCCCGAAGCATAGGCAATTGCATTGGGCGGTGTCGAGACCGGCAGCAAAAAAGCAAAACTCGCGCCGATGCATGCCCCTAACGCAGGTGGCACCGGATTTACTCCCGCCGCCTGTGAGATCGAAATCACCACCGGAATCACCATGTTCGCCGCAGCCGTGTTCGAGGCAAAATCGGTAATGATTACAGAAAGAATGATCGACATGAGCGTGATGCTCCACAGACTTTTGAGCCCCAGCGCCTGCAAAAGCCCGGACCCCATCGCGGTCGCTAAACCGGTCGTGAACATCAGCGCACCGAACGTCAGCCCGCAGCCGAACAGCAGTACGGTGCCCCAGTCAATTTCGGCGGCATTTTTCCAGTTGGTGGTAAATTCGCTTTTAGCAAAATTCACCGGCAGAACAAAGAGTAATCCTGCACCGATCAGCGCTGCAACCGCCTCAGGCAGATGTGCCGCGTACCAAGACAAAACGGGATGCGTCGCGGGTAAAAACAGCGACAACAACCCGGGAGCCACCCACAACACGACGGTCAACCCGAAGGCATGTAGTACATTCTTTTCACCGCGACGCAAAGGGCCGAGAGCGCGCTTTTTCTCGCGTATGTAAGAAGAGGCGCCATGCATTGCCTTGAGTTCTGAGGGAAACATTAATGCCAGAACCGCGAACACGACCAGAAACATGACCAGCGCGAGCGGTAAACCAAGCCGCATCCATTGAAAGAAGCTGATTTTTACACCGAGTATCTGGTCAATCAGGCCGATGCCGATCAGGTTGGGTGGGCTACCGACGGGTGTCGCCACACCGCCAACACCCGCACCGAATGCCATGATCAGCACCAGCGCAGAAGAGAAGCGCAATTGTTGCACGGTCGGTAGGCGTTGCGCAGCGTCGGGAAACTCTTTCACCTCGAGTTGGCGCACCGTATGCAACACACCGATACCGATCGGCAACAGCATCGCGGTCGTCGCGGTGTTACTCACCCACATCGACAACACCGAGGCGAGCAGGCCAAATACGAACAAAATGGACAACGGATGGTTGGCAACGCCCGGCAAAGCGAGAATACTGAATGCGAGGCGCTCATCAAGCTTGTGTAGCGACATCGCCTGTGCCAGAATAAAACTACCAATAAACAGAAAGATTACCGGATCAGAAAATGCGGCAAATACCTTGCGTGAACTCTCGACACCAAGAAGAACGCAGAGTGCGAGGCCGATGAGCCCCGTCACCGGAATCGGCAGCGGTTCGGTGACCCACCAGACAATCACGAGAGTAAGAATCGCTGCGAGCGTATGCGCGGCCGGTGTCAGGGCGGGCATTGGTAACAGAGCAATGCCGATTGCGAGCAATGGCCCCAGCGCAAGCCCTATGCGGCTGCGCAGGCGTTCAAAACGCTCATCTGATGAATAAGTTACGTTATCTTCTGCCAATGCCCACCACCGTAACGACAGCCACGAAAGTTCAGTTAGCTCGGCTACTCATTCATTGTGCTCGACGGCGCGTGCGGACATGCTATACGTTAACCCTGTGAAGGTGACCGGTTTCATTATTATCGCTCTGTTGAGCTCATTGCCGGCAGCCGGGGGCGGCCTGCCGGAACAGATGCCTGCAGATTTCAGCATCTACCTTACGCAGGGCGGCGGCATGCGTCCAGAAGGTGAGCATATCTATTTTTCGGCGGAATTCGGCTATTTTGAAACATACGCACACCGTAAGACCAGCAAGCTGTTTTTTCCGGTCGGTACTGATGCGCTACGCGAGCTTTACCACACGCTGAAAAAGAACAAATTCCAAGCGATCGGGCAGAAACGCGAAAAAATACACGATCGCGGCGGCATCTCGGTGCAGGTTACGGCGGGAAAAAAGACAATCAGCAAGAGCGACGCAGGTATGACAATGATTCCCGAGGCAGCACGCGCGCAATGGCGCAATATCGTCGAGCAGATCGTTATGGCAAAAGAACGGCTGATCACTTCGGGGCAAGCCGTGACGCTGGCGTTAAGCGATCAGTACGGGCAACATCAGCATGACATTACCCTGTTCGTCGGCCTGCGCAGCGTTTACCATCATCGCTTCGGCGCTGACGGCCCCGTCGATACGCGCGGCGACGCAGAATTCTTTTTTCTGCCCGGCAGTTATCCCTTGCGCATCGTCGTGCACGGACCGCAGATTCCGCAATATGACAAGAGCTTGAATCTAAAGATACCGCCGGCGGCTAAAAGGGTGCAACTATTGATACTGCCTTCGGCAGTCAGCGCCGAAGTAGATCTTTAAAATCGTTTCGGTGGCGATTTTTCTCTAAAAGACTAACGAACTTCCCAGGTTTCTGCTGCGTGCAGCAGCTTGCGCAGATCGCCTTTGCCTTTTTTCGCAATGACTGACTGTACCTGCGCTTCGACATCGTCTTCATAGGTGCTGCGGTTTTCACGGTACAGCACGCCGAAGGGTACGGGAATACCGTTCTTACCACCAACTGCTTCGAATGTCTGCAAGAAATGCGGGTCCGATTCGTCGTAGACAGCGACCTGATCAGGATTATCGACTGCGGAGATCACATCGAACGTACCATGATTGAGCCGGAGACCTTTGGAGTTGTCCTTACCGAAAAGCATCTTCTGGCCATGCTCGACAAATATCATTGTATCGTGACGGTTTTCTTTGCCGACAACCGGTTCAAAAACTTCGTCATTGAAGATGACGCAGTTTTGCAGCACTTCGACAAACGATGTGCCTTTGTGCTGGTGCGCGGCTTTCACCGTTTTTTCCATGTGCTTCATATCTTTGTCGAACGTACGCGCCATAAATGATCCGCCGGCACCGATCGCGAGTCGAAGCGGAGAGAATGGCGTATCGACAGAACCATCAGGCGTTGACTTTGCCACCGTGCCCTTGGCACTCGTCGGTGAATACTGACCCTTGGTCAGACCGTAGATTTCATTGTTGAACAGCAGAATGTTAATATCGAGATTACGCCGCAGAATGTGAATCAGGTGGTTGCCGCCGATGGAGAGTGCATCGCCGTCGCCGGTAACCATCCACACAGATAAATCAGGGCGGGTAAGCTTGAGCCCCGAAGCAATTGCCGGCGCGCGGCCGTGAATCGTATGAAAGCCATAGGTATTCATGTAATAAGGGAAGCGCGACGAACAACCGATGCCGGAAACAAAAGCGATATTTTCTTTCGCTATGCCAAGCTCCGGCATAGTTTTTTGCACGGCGGTGAGTATACCGTAATCACCGCAACCGGGGCACCAGCGCACTGTCTGGTCTGACGCGAAATCTTTTTTTGTGAGTACTGCCTGTGACATATTTAACCCTTAATTGTGTTGATGATCACCTGTTCCATTTCTTCAATGCCGAACGGGCGCCCGCGCACCTTGTTATATTGTACTGCAGGAATCAGATATTTGCCGCGAATAATCAAACCCAGCTGACCGAGGTTGAGTTCGGGAATCAGCACCTTTTCGAATGAACGCAGCACTTTCTCGATATTCTTGGGAAACGGATTGAGGTGTCTGAGGTGCGCATGCGAAACACTGTAACCGAGTTTGCGTACGCGCAGCACAGCTTCGCGTATCGCACCGTAGGTTGACCCCCAACCCAGCACCAGCAGGCCACCTTTGTTCTCGGGATAAGCTTCGAGTTCAGGGATAAAATCTGCAATTTTGTTGATCTTCGCCTGGCGCAGGTTCACCATCTTGTCGTGGTTTTCCGGATCATAGTTAATGTTTCCGTTTTCATCTTTTTCGATACCGCCGATGCGGTGCTCGAAGCCCGGGGTGCCCGGTACTGGCCAGCGGCGCGCAAGGGTGTCAGCCGCGCGGCCATACACTTTGTAACCTTCGCGCGATTCACCCGCCTGAATTTTATTGGTATCGATTTCGGGAAGGTTTTCGACCTCGGGAATTTTCCATGGCTCTGAGCTGTTCGCGATGTACGCGTCGGAAAGCAGAAACACCGGCGTCATGAACTTGAGTGCGAGGCGTGTTGCTTCGATGGCCGCGTCGAAACAATCGGCTGGCGACTGCGCGGCAACGACCGGCACGGGGCTCTCGCCGTTGCGTCCATAGAGCGCCATTAAGAGGTCGGTTTGTTCGTTCTTGGTCGGCATACCGGTAGAAGGGCCGGCGCGCTGTACGTCTATGACAACGACCGGCAATTCGGTCATCACCGCGAGGTTGATCGCTTCTGATTTCAGGGCAACACCTGGCCCAGAAGAAGCGGTGATACCAAGCGAACCGCCATATGACGCGCCGATCGCTGCGCAGGCAGCCGCAATCTCATCTTCGGTCTGAAACGTTTTAACGTTGTAGTTTTTATATTTCGACAGCTCGTGCAGAATGTCGGATGCAGGAGTGATCGGGTAACCAGCGTACAGCGCGGGAAGACCCGCGAGATCTGCTGCAGCGACGAGGCCTAAGGCGAGAGCCGAATTTCCTGTAATATTGCGGTAGGTTCCCGGCGAGAACTCCGCCTTGGTAATTTCGTATGAGACATCGAAAAGTTCGGTTGTCTCGGCATAATGATAACCGGCTTCGAGCACCTGTATGTTCGCCTTCGCGAGATGAGGTTTCTTGGCAAATTGCGCTTCGAGCCATTTTTTGGTTTTTTCAATATCACGGCTGAACATCCAGTACGTCAGGCCTAACGCAAAAAAGTTTTTGCAGCGATCGATTTCTTTCGTCGACAAACCCGATTCGGCAAGCGCGCGCCGGGTTGATTCGGTAATCGGCGCAGCGATCAAACGATACTTGTGCTTAAGTTCATCGCCTTCCAACGGGTTCGTCTGGTAATCAACTTTCGTGAGATTTTTTTCATCGAATTCGTCAGAATTGACGAGCAGCACGCCGCGTTCGCGTAAATCTTTCAGATTCGCCTTGAGAGCGGCCGGGTTCATGGCAACGAGTACATCGACCTTGTCACCCGGTGTATAAATATGGTGGTCGCCGAAATGCACCTGAAAACCCGAAACGCCGGCGGTCGTGCCCTGCGGCGCGCGTATCTCTGCGGGAAAATCCGGGAATGTCATGACGTCGTTACCGGCAAGGCCGGTTACCTGCGTGAACTGTGCGCCGACGAGCTGCATACCGTCGCCCGAATCGCCGGTAAAGCGCACGGTCGCGCCGTGTATCTTCTCATGTGCCTTAGTAGTGTGTGTGGTGTCTGGCTTCATTTGCCCTCAGATTTTTCCGGTATTGGGTGGCTATGCCCCCGATGCCGCAATGCATTTAAGATCGGTTTTTGAGGCCTTGATGCGGTGCAAATCAATTTACCAAATGGCATATGCTAATTGAGC
>JAEUSA010000335.1 GCA_016788945.1 Leptospiraceae bacterium | reverse complement strand
CGTTTGCCACGGCAAAATTGGTGTCGATTCTGGTGACAAATTCGGTATTCGCGTCCGATGTCATTAACGGCCGCGCGAAGCTCAAAAATCCCCCGCTGCCACTCATTACCGTGCCGGTCGAACCGGCGCTGGGCGAAGAACTTTCACCAAGCTTTACTATCCGCGACGCAGCCGACGGGCATAAAAAATATTTTGAGCACGAACTGCTGTTTCCCGTCGCCACATTTTATGACCCCAAAGTCTGCGAGCACTTGACCTCTGACAGTGCGGCGCGACTCGGCGGAGCGACTTTAGCCTACGCGATCGAAAGTCAGCTTTCACCGAAATCAAACCCGATTTCGAGTGCGTTGGCGCTGCGGGCAATCGAACTCATGCGCCGCAATATTCCGCAGCTATATAAAGATGCAAAAAATGATAAACTGATCACCAGCATGCTGTGGTCGTCGGTGATGATTTCGGTTTCGGCGGTTTCATCTCCCGTCGGTGTTGCCTTCTCGATCGCCAACGCGCTCAACGCGCACGACAAAGTCAATTTTTGCGACGCCCTCTCGCTCATCTTACCGCACGTTATGGAGTATTATCTCACCGCTGCGCCGGCACAATACATCAATATCGCGCGCGCGCTCGGCGAAGACGTAAAAGACATTTCGGTGATCGAAGCCGCGATCAAAGCCGTCGAGGGTGTACGCCGTCTGTTTCTCGAAGTCAACCTGCCTACCCGACTTTCAGAATTCGACGTCAAGAAGCACGAACTCGAAGATATCTCACGGCTTGCGGCGGCGTTTCCGCATCTCGAGAATGCACCGCGCATGCTGACGCGCAATGAAATTGAATCTATTCTGCTGGCGGCGTATTAAGATGATCTGGCAACACACATACAAAAAATGCTGCGCATTTCTTATATGTGTGTTGCCACTGTACGCTAACGCCCCCGATCGCACCTTCTGCGAGAAAATTTTAGGTGAAAACAAACACTTCATCGACTTCCTGAACCCCGGCATTTCGAATTTTGCCAATGACGAGCACCTGAAAACTTTCCAGGCCGCGGCGCTCGAGCACTACAAGGCACACAAGGAATATCTTTCGGGCCATTACAAACAGACGCATGCGCACATCCGCGCGTCGCAGAATATCCTCAAAGATCTTTACCTCGACGTGTTGAACGAATATTATCAGAAAGATACTCGTGAACTGCTCGAACGCAACTCGGCGATGATTGTTGAAACGCGGGACGTCCGCGCAGCGCACTTTATGCGCCTCGGCTACCGCGATCTCAAGGTGTCAGAAATTTACGAAGGCAAGGGCTATAATCACAACAAGCACCTCTACTCAACGAAAATCTGGTTTTATATCGACGCGATCAAATACGCACGGCAGGCTAAACGTTACGCGTTTCTGGCGATTATCGAAAGCCAGACTCCCTATCAGGACAAGGATGACTTTAAGCAGCAGACTATCGACGATTACTTCAACAAACCCGAACCTGATAAACAGCGTGACTTTGACCGGGTGCAGGCAAGGCTCATCAACCTCATTAACCGCAAGCTGGTGGTGAACAACTACAACTTCTTTTTTCACCACTACGACAACTATGGCTATATCAACAGCGGTCGAAAGAACCAGTTCGAAGCTTTTGTCGCTGCGCAGGCCGCCGAAAGCGGTCGGCCAAAAAAATAACCCGCGCCGGGGTTCAGTCTTTCTTTAGACCCAATTTTTCTTCGAGCGCGGCGACGCGTCTTAACAGTTCTGGCACATATACCAGCGATCCGTTAATTTTGTGCATTTCACGTGCGGGCCGTGCCGGAATACCGAAATACATCTGTCCCGGTTCGGTATCCGATTGCGTCGCGCTCATACCCATAACAAGGCTACCCTTGCGCAGCACCACCTTGCCCGCAATCGCGCTCTGCCCGCCCATGGTGACATTGTCTTCGACAATGACCGAACCCGCAAGCACCGTATTGCCGGCGATGTAGACGTAGCGCCCTACCTGACAGTTGTGCCCCACGTGCACCTGATCGTCGAATTTTGTATAGTCGCCGATAGTCGTCGATTCAATCGTTGCCCGGTCTACGGAAACGCTGGAACCCATCTCGACATGATTGCCGACAATCACATTGCCGACCTGTGGCACCTTATAACGCACGCCGTCTTTGTCATAGAAGCCGAAACCATCGGCACCAATCACCGTCGCACTGTGAATGATACAATGGTCGCCGATCACGCAGTTAAACTTGATCACCACATTAGGATGAATAACGGTATCGGAGCCAATTTTTACATTTTGCTCAATCACCGCATTCGGGTGGATGACACTGCGTGCACCGATTGTAGCACCGTCGAGAATCACGGCCCCGTGCATGATCACTGCTGTGCTGTCGACCTTCGCTGTAGGCGCGATGTAAGCGGCTCCCGGAGCTGCTGCAACCGGCGCCGGCACAGATTCAAACAACTTGAGTAGGGCAATGAAGGCAATGCGCGGTGCGGCCGAGTCTACGACAATCGCATTACTGTAGTTATCCGCGAGCTGCTGTGTCGTGAGCACCGCGTCGCACTCCTTACTTTCCGGATGTTCGTTAAAATTCTTCTTGCTCTCGACATAATATATATAGCCCTTAACCGGCATCGCCCCGCTGTCGATCACGCGTATGAGTTCAAGGTCGCGGACGCCCTTGATTTCAAGATCACCATTGCCCTTTACGCTACCACCTATCTTGGCGGCCAGTTCTGCCAGTTTCATACGGTGAGATCGGGAGTTAGCGCTGACCGCGTCAATGACAAAGGGGCTGACGAGCCTTCCGGAAAAGTACTCACCAAAACTGCCAATGCTGCCGATAATGAAACCGGCGGGGCCCGGGCGCCCTGCACGCAAAGCTACTATGGAACAAATGAACTACGGTCGCATCATTGATTTCAAACACCGGCTCGCCGACAAATCGGGCGCCGATAACCATACGCTGCAGACACAGCGGCCACAATCGGGACAGGCGCTGATTCTCGAACCGCGAACGATACGCCATCAAGAGCGCGTCGAAGACCTGTTTTATCTTCTGTTTCGCCGGACGGGCTCTTAATCGCAGAATGAATGTACAGCCGCGAAGCGGTGGTACATTCATTCTGCGCAGCTATCCGTTAGAATGCTGTTGCAACGCGCGACAGCCTGTGGCACATGCAAAAACTTTCCCATGATTCAG
>JAEUSA010000328.1 GCA_016788945.1 Leptospiraceae bacterium | reverse complement strand
GCGGGAATTTTTCTGAAAATCGGTTCGATACTTTACGGAAGCGGATACGTATTGTTTGCCTTTCTCGACAGCGAACTCGTTGAAACGGGATTCATCAGCCGCGCGCAGTTGATCGACGCAGTCGCCGTCGGGCAAATCACCCCCGGACCGGTTTTTTCTGCGGTAACGTTTATTGGCTATCAGGTAAACGGGTTCAGCGGCGCCATTTTTTCAACATTTGCCATTTTTTTGCCGTCGTTCGTGTTTGTCCTTGCGACACAGCGCATCTTACCCCGACTGAAAAAATCGGCGCTGTTTTCGGCATTTCTGCAGGGGGTTAACGCCGCCTCGGTAGCAATCATCGCTTACGCACTCATTGGTCTTGGCCAAAGTGCATTTTCCCAGTGGTCTACCATTGCAATTGCCGCAATCTCTGCGCTGGGCATGTATTTCTTCAAGACCATCAATAGCGCGTGGATAGTTTTGTTCGGCGCCGTGTCAGGGTATATACTGCTTGAATGCGGTGTGCTGCAGGTAAAATAAAATGTCAGAGCGCCTGCCAGCGTAACAGGTCACCGATTTCCGCGGGTATGCGCTTCACCTTACCCGTCGCCGTGTCTACGCAGACATAGTTAATTTTGCCCGAGCACAACAACGTTTCGGAGCGCTGCATCTGAAAATGCCAATGCACGGTCGCACCCGAATATTCGCCGCGCAAATGAACAATAATTTCATCATCGCTTTTTGCCGGCGCTTTGAAATCTAACTCCGCATGCGAAACATGGAAATCGAGACCATACCGTTCGACAAACTGGGTATATGGCTGACCGAGCGCGCGAAAATATTCGGTAACCGCCACGTCAAAGTACATGAGATAGTTTGCATTAAACACGATACCCTGCGCATCGACTTCGGAATACCGCACGCGTAACGAATGTTGAAACTGCTCCATAACCCGAAAGTTCCTGAAATTCGGCTTCTGCGCTTCAACCAGAAAACTATTTTACGGTTTTATAGATATGTTCGCCGTCCATCGGGAAAACGGCAACTTCGGGACATTGGCCGAAGAGTGGTGTCTGTTTCACCCAATTGAGTGTGGCAGCAGAAAAAGTATCATACGAGATGTAGATTTCACGCAGGGCCGGCCATGCATTGTCGAAAAGCACTTTTAAGCCGGCGTCACCCAGACGCGAATTGTGCAGGCTCAGATAGCGCATCGTGAGGCGCGAAGGTGAGCGCACCAATGCAGCCATTCCTTCGGGCCCGATCACGTGGTAACGGTTTTCCAGATCTTCGAGACAACTAAAAAAGGCGGATTGAATAAAGTCCACGAAAGTTGCGCCGTCCATTTCAGGTTTACCGCTCGATAAAATACAATCTTCGAGATTGAGTCTCTTCAGGCGCCTCGGCTGGTATTTACCGTTTATCAGAATTCTGCACTCGGCATTACCGAGATAAACATTGAGCAACTCGAGTTCTTCGAGCCGCGCGATGAAGTCGTGTTCGACGAGGGCGCGGTAACCCGTTTCACCGATGGTACAAGATTGCATGCTGAAACGCCGGACCGAAGTTTCTGCAAGAAGATCAATCCACCTTTTGACCGCCGAAAATTTTTCGTCGCGCAACCAGGAGAAACTCAATGCCTGCCAGTGCTGCCACTGCCGCGCATCTTTGAAAAGAGAGAAATAGGCATCATTACCCGCGTCAAGCCAGCTCAACGCAGCGCCTGAAGATTCGCGGAAATATTCGGGCGTAAAAACTTCGGCCAGTTCAGCGGCGCTGCGGTAGCGCAAATTATCAAACTGCCAATGCCTGATCTGCCTGCGGCCGGCGAAATCGAGCAAGGGGCGCACGCCGTTGTCAAAATTGTACGCGGCGTGGCGGGCAAAACGAAAGCAAGGTTTGGGTTCACTCAGAAAGTTTTCAAATTTCCATTCAGAACCTTCGCGTGAACCGGAATCGATTTCGGTCATGACGCAATAATTCTCTGAACTCACCCAACGGACTTCGTCGGGAAAATGATCGGCACACGCTTCGAGCTGGGCCGCTTGCGCCGAGAGTTCAGACAGCGTAAGAGATTCTAAATGTCGCCGCAGTGTGTCCCAAACTTTATCGGGTTTTTCGCCGGCCTGAAGCCGTGCGCGGCAAGCGTCGGTGAGCGAGCTCACCCTCAGAGATGGCTTTTGATTTTGGCGGCAAAATCTTCGGCAATCGATACGCGGGTCTTCGTGCTACCGCTCGTTTGGCGGAACATCGCCGACATCAGAATCGCGCCGCTCTCTGCATCGATCATGGTCAGTTTTGCCGAAGGGTGGTAGGCAACCTGAAACTCGAGTACAATGATGGCATCGGCACCCGCGAGTTTGCCGACGCGCTGCGCTGCCGAAGCGTCGAGAGTGCCTCCCTGTGAGAGCTGGTGTTCTGAAAGCAGCGCATCGTGGTTCTGCCGGTCGATCAGGCTCACGCCTGCGCCGAGAAACTCTGTCATGACCGCATCGGCGAAGGCTTTGTCGTTGCTCTTGACGATCGCAATATTCTTGTACTTGCCGCGACTGAAATCTTTGCTGACGAAGGCTTTGGTGGTCGCTCCACAGGCTGTGAGCGCCAAGCCAACCGTGGTAATAAAGATAAATCGATGAATGCGCATCGGTGATTACAACGGAGCGTGCGCTAAAATGTCAAAGCCTATTCCTTTTTTGGCCTTTGTGAACTGCTGTTTACGATATATTTGCAGTAGTGAAACAGGAAAGGGATGGGTAGCCGACAGGAATTATGTCGCATTACTCGAAGGAAAACATGTCTATAGAAACAGCTACCGTGGGTGAAGTCATACGCGAAGAATCGCGGCTTATCGTTAAGACCCACGACGCCAATCATTCAACCGAAGACTTTCTGCGCGGCTTCGTGCGGGAGATCACCGAACAGTTCCACCGCAGCGATCTCGCACCGGTGCTTGAAATAATACTGAAAGAACTGACGATGAATGCCGCAAAGGCCAACTTCAAGAAGATTTTTTTCGCTGAAAACGGCCTGCTACTCGAAGACCCCGCACAGTACGAACAGGGAATTCTGCGTTTTCGTCAGATTTTCTCTGAAGACATGTTTGCGCAATATGGCCGCAAAGCACGCGAAGCGCGCCTGGATGTCACCACCATATTCGACTTCAACGTAGACCGTTTCGTGATCGAAATACGCAACAACGTACCCATGTCCTCAACCGAAGAGAGACGCGTACGCGACAAGCTGCGTTCAGCCATGTCGTGTACGCATGCTGGCGAGTTTATCATGGATAACATTGATGAAACCGAGGGCGCAGGTTTGGGGCTGATGCTGTGTATTGCCGCACTGCGTTCGGTATCAGTGAATTCGCGTTACCTTACCATCGCGACCGATCTGTCGAGCCATACCGTTGCCCGGCTCGAAATACCTCTGCACAGCAATTATGCACCTGAGCGCACTCGCTGGCAAGCAGAACAGGTGAACTGACCCAGCCGCAATTAGCCGTTTTTCTGACGAAAGGCAAAAGCGCCCGCGGCAATGCCACCTATCGCAGTCAGCCCTATCACGACCGGCGTCATCAGATAAACGGCAAAAAACTCCCGAAAAACATTCGCGGCAAATTTTTTCACAATTTCCGGAGCCGGGTTATTTCCGGAAAGAAACATCTTGCCAATCATCGATTCTGACATCAAGTACGGAATAAACAAGGTCACCGATACTGTGAGCAAAACTATGCCGAGCGACACCAAAATTTGCCGCCTGTTGCGCAGCAGCGCACAAATCAATACGGCGACAATGAGACTGGACCACATCGCCAATGCGTAATACCGGTAAAACGAACCGACAAGGTTGCGTGCGTATGTGAGGTCTGATTCACGGATGCTGAGAATCTTGATCAGATCGAGTTCGTCGGGTAACTTCTCGATGAGCATACGTGCTGCCGGCTCGGCAAAAGCCTCAGGCAAATATTTCGTTGCCTCATTGCCTTTGAGCAATTTCGCCGCCGCCTTGGGCAGTGCGGGGTCTTGCTTGTATTGCTGAAGCCCGATTGCGAGCCGCGGTTCATTGCTTTTTCCTTTCAGGTGTGTATAGAACGTATCTAACATAGGTTTGGTCTGCTTCTTGATCTCGGGTTCGAGCAAAGCAATCGTTGCACCAGAGAAAGTGTTGGAAGACTTGCCTTTTTCTGAGGCGGCACCGGCGAGAGCGCTGAGATCTTGACGAAATATCAGACCACTGATGAATTCGGTATTACCAAAACTGCGATCAATACTGAAACCGATTCCTACAGCGGATGCGGTAACCCAAAATACTAAAGATAAAATCACGACCATAACCCACTTTAATCCGCTCATCTGTGACCCCTTAAAATTCGCTTACCGAGGCTCGATTTGTGTACTTCATCTGCGCCGTCGTAGATGCGGGCCGCACGTTCATGCCTGAACCAGTAGGCCAGAATCGTATCGTCTGACATCCCCAACCCGCCGTGTATCTGGAGCGCCCGATCGAGAATGCGGTTCATTACGTTGGCAACCACGAACTTGATCATCGCCACTTCATCGCGCGCCTTCGACATGCCAAGATGCTCGATCGCCCACGCGGCAGATAATGTCATCAGCCGCGCCCCGTGCAGTTCTGCTGCCAGTTCGGCAACGTAAAGCTGAGTGATTTCGCTGTCCCCGAGAGTGCCACCGTCACCGTGAATTTTGCGCTGGTTGGCACGTTGGCACAGCATTTCGAATGCGCGCGCACTGATGCCGAGCCAGCGCATGCAGTGATGAATGCGCCCCGGGCCGAGGCGTTCTTGCGCGAGCTTGAAGCCCTGGCCTTCGCGGCCCAACAGATTTTCTTTGGGAATACGACAATTCTCAAACACGACTTCGGCGTGGCTCGCATAATCGCTGCCCGTTTCACCCATAATAGGAATGTTGCGCAGTATGCGAAAACCCGGCGTATTGGTTGGCACGATGAACATGCTCGCACGCATCGCCGCATGCGCATCAGGGTTAGTCACCATCATCGCGATCGCAAACACCGACCCTTCGGCGGCAGTCGTGTACCATTTACGGCCGTTCAGTATATAGTGATCGCCGTCTCTTACCGCACGCGCTTCCAGTAACGTCGGGTTTGAACCGGCAGTATCGACCTCGGTCATCGCGAAACAGCTGCGGATTTTACCCTGCGCCAACGGTTCAAGCCATTCTTGCTGCTGATCTTTCGTGCCGAACATATGCAGAATTTCGATATTACCTGCGTCGGGTGCCTGACAGCCAAAGACGTAATGCCCGAGTGGAGAGCGCCCGAGCGCCTCGGAGACATAACCATGTTCAACTAGGGTCAACCCTACCCCGCCTAACTCCTTAGGTATTTGCGGGCCCCAGAGGCCGAGTGATTTGACCTTCTCACGTTTGGTGGCCAGAAGCGGAACCAGATCTTTGAACGGCTTGTGAAAAAACTCGCCTTCAAGCGGAATAAGTTCGTTGCTGACGAAATCCTCAATTTGTTTCAGCAGCGGCTTAAGGCGTTCAGATATCGCGAGGTTCATGATGCGGTAATATTATGCGGGTAAAGTCGGGGGTCAAGATGAAGCGGAACCCGCATACTTGGCATAGTGTACTTGCTTTACCGTGGTTGGGGCGCAATGCCCGCTTCGGCGAGGCAATTAACGAGGCGATTGAGATAATCAGTATCTTTCGTTACGCAGTCATTGAGCTTCGCGTCGTATGGTTCCGGTCGAATTTTTTCTTCATCTGGCTTTACTGAGATCGGGCGGAGTTTCAGTATCTCTTCGGTCAAATGCTTGTTCATTGACAAAAAAATATTTGTGAACACGAGATTACGCAGCGCCTCTTTCGAGAGGCCATACCCTGACTTGTCGCGACCGACTTTAGACCGGGCTTGCTCGCTGAGAGTATGTTTGCTGACTGAACCGTCTGGTTTCTCGATCTCGTATTCGACCGTTGCCGATTGCTCGTTCCAACCGTAACTTTTGATTTGCTTGTCATAAGCCGGCACGTCAGCGATGCTTTCGACGCGCCGCAGTTCTGCGAGCAGCTCATCTCGCCTTTGCAGCAAATTGCGACCATCAGCAACGATACGTGTGCGATGGTAATAGCTTGCAGCCGACTCTCCGCCGCCCTGCCTTATGGCGCGGCAATTCAAACCTGTGCCCCGATCACAGCGATACTCCGTTACGCCGCTGGCAGATTCACTCCGGTATTGCCCGGCAGAATTTACTTTCGCGATTTCATCTTCGACCTCAGCAATCTGCGCACTCAAGAAAGCCTTCATGCGAACTTTGGCAGACTGGGCTTCATATTCCTGTTGCGTGGGCCGATGATAGCTTAAACTCTCATACGATTGCCGTCCTGATTTTGTCTGCAGGTTTTTGTTGATCAAGCGGACACGAATGCGCGCAACCGGATAACTTTGCATCGCAGTATCGATAGATATGCCCAGCACGTTCTGATACCCCCACGGCAAATCAAACCACCCAAAAAAAGGTGATTGTGAGTTCTTACGGATCTCCTTCATAAGCTCGTACAGTTGCGCATCGATGCCGATCGGATGATGCAGCATGGTATATAGAAAATCAGCATCAGACGCCAGAGTCAGATGGCCATTCGCCGCGGCGCGAAACCGTAATTGCATCAGATCAGCCGATATAACGTGCAGTATCTGTGCCTTGCCTTCTTTGCCGTATTCATCTCCCGGGGCATTGCACCTGTTGCCATCTTTGAAAAATAAACGCCCGGTTGCTTTCAATGCAGCGAATCGGTCAGGCAACGCGGCATCTTTGAGGAAGGCCTTTCTCTGTGATGTGCACGGCATTCCCACGTAGTTATAGTTATCATAATCCCGCCGCAGCAGGTATTGTGCAATGTAACTTCTCGCCCCGGCAAAATAAGGTCGAAATGCAGGTAACAAGGCGGGATCTTCATCCCTGCTGTGTTCATAACCTGCGAGAATTGACCGATACGCCGACATTTCATCTTGTGACATCGCCCTCATGCGTTCTACTACATCGGCGGGTGGCCAATATTCTTTTTGCCAAGCGGGGGCTGAGGAAATACTCTTTCGTGCAATTGCCGCTTTCTGCTCTACCAGTTCTGCTGCCCTGATTGTTGTTGATTTTGCAAGCGCGGCATCATCCGGAGCAGAAACCACAACATAATTTTCGCCGCTACGAATGCGCGCACTGCAACGCACAACGATCGGCCGAATCGGATCGCCCGGCAAATAATCCCTGGTTCCGGGTTTGAGACATTCCGGACAGGGTGGTATAATATTCTCTCTGCAATATTCGAGCAGGTCGTTGCTGAATGCTGATGCATACTCGATGAAACCGCGATAGAATACCCATCCACGCACGGCTTCAATCGAGTCGTTTTTGCTACCGCAAGACGCATGGGCGGTAATATTTCTTATGTGCGCCGACACACTGGCGTCACCGGCAAGTTTTGACGCCCGTTCGTACCTTCGGGCGCAAATTTCCTTAACCATTAACTCGCTGATGGACCACGAATCATTTTTCCACATTTGAGAAATATCTTCGCTTCTTTCATCGAGCGCCGCAGTACCATCGACCTGTAATGCCTTCTCAACCCGATTGCGCGTAAATGAACTGCATCCAAGCACTATAATCATCAAAGAAAAGCACAGGGCCTCGAAGGGACCCCACCTGTCGGGAATTTTTTCGGCGATGCGCCAAATACTTTTCATAGGTTCATAGCCTTCCCGACTTTGGCCGTGTCCAGCCCGAATATCGACACGTGCCTGTATTCCGAGGGGAATACGAGACACATCAGTTGCTGAAAAAATGCCGGCTGGTCCGGTTATTAGTCGCGCGGGGTGATTTTCAAAATTACCGCGCTGTCATGCGGCATCTGCGTGTGCTTGTTTGGCAACGAAGCATAACTGGTGTAGACATTGCCTTGCGGGTCGAACGCGACCGTGCGCGTAAAGGTCCCGAGCCGCGGCAGGCGATAGACCCGCACCGCTTTACTCACCGGGTCAATGCGGTAGAGGCTGTCGGAGCCTGACCCCGTGGCCCACATATCACCATTATATGGATTGCGCCGGACGGCATAAATATAATCACCTTTGATCGGCAGCTCAATCTGGCCGGCGACAGTTTCTTTTTTGGTATCGTAGAGGGTGATTTTTCCGGTCGCTAGTTCCGGAATCCACAGCATATCGTTTTTATCTATCGCCAGCCGCTTCGGCCCCGCCCATGCAATCGCCATCGGCTTCTCCCAGGTTCTACCGGTTGCAGGGTCGAGGAAACCCATATGGTTTCCATGCGTTTCAGTATACCACAGCCTGCCTTTGCTGTCAGCAACCGCCGCATAGAGATGCACCGAAGCTTCGAGCATATTCTTAGTCCGCGTGGTCGCAAAAACTTTGGTTTCGCCCGAATCACGGTTCACTCTCGTGAGAATCTCTTTGGAAAAATGCGACACCCAAAAATTGCGGTTGTTGTCTTCGTAAATATTGCGATCTGCATCGAGCACAAAATACTGCACGTTGCCGTCTTTGGTGAAGCCACCGTAAATTCGGAACCTGCCGGTAGCCGCATCGAATTCCATAACCTGCTCCGATTTTGTGAAGGTAATCCACAGCTTACCGTCGCGCGTCGTGTCGATTGCATGCGCACCGCCAGGTTTACCGGGCAGACTACTCACGGGTATGTTGTGCGTTTCAGTTTTTTTCGTCTTCAGATCAATGCCGTAGAGTTTATTGCCGAAATAGTCGGCGACGTACGCGCGCCCGTGTGAAATCGCCATGTCGTGATAAAATCCTTTGGCATTGCCCAGTGAAAATTCTTCGTAAGTTGCCGCCGCAACGGGTACATCGCTATAAATACGGATATTGCGTTTTTCCAGCGGGCCGCTGCCGTGCTCGGTCAACCAGTTGACGAGGTCTTGCTGACTCAGCGGAATCAGATGCAAGCGGAGATCTTCGTCAAGCTTGAGCATTTTCGCGATTGTGCCCTGCCATTCCGCTTGGGTGTTACGCAACGCGACGGGCACCCCCATCTGGTGGCACGAGGTGCAACCCATAATCAGCTTGCGTTTGACTTCGCCATCAGGCAGCGACGCCATATAATCAGAAGAGCGGATCGGGGGTTTATCACGGCAGCCAGCCGCCATTACCAACATAGCCATACAGCATAGCGCGGATTTCTTCATGGTTGAGCACTGTGGATCGGCGCGCCACGTCAACAAATATAAAAAGATCATTTTATCCTCTATAGGCTTCGGGTAGCACGCCGTCGAGCATCATATCCGGTGAAACGAGCAAAAGGTGTTTACGGTGTTTTCTATGCGGATAGTCCTGACCTTAATCAAATTGCGTACCTCCAGTCCCGACACGGCCCCTAACCTTCTGCTGCGAAACCTGAACGGCAAAAATTTGATGGAAATGGCTTTCGTAGCGATCGCATACGTTGCCGGCGCACAAGTCGGATTCTATTTGGCGTTCCTCCACTCTCAGGTTTCTCCCGTCTGGCCTCCGGAAGGCATATCACTGGCCTTGGTTCTGTTGCGGGGTTTTCGCATCGCGCCGGGTGTTTTGTTGGGCGCATTCTCAGCCAATTATCTGAATAATCCGCATTTGCCAACGGCATCTCTCATCGCTTGCGGCAACACGGCGAGTGTTTTGTTGGCCGCGTATTTTATTCAAAAATTCAATGGGACGGCCACGCCATTTAATCGCGTCAGCCGCGTGCTCATGTTTCTTACCATCGGAACGATGCCCGGCGCGGCCATCAGTGCATTCGTCGGAGTGACTTCCTTACTCGTATTTGGTTTTGTATCAACAACTGCGTATTGGCAGGTTGTTTTGACTTGGTGGACAGGAGAGATGCAGGGTTTAATAATCGTTGCGCCGTTTATCTATACATGGGCAAAATTACCTCAGATCCGTTGGACTTACGATCGAAGCATCGAAGCACCTGTTCTGCTGACCTCTCTGGTCGCACTCTCGTATATCGTTTTCCGTGCCGGTTTTGATCTTACCTACTTACCAATACCCTTCATCATTTGGGCAATATTCCGTTTCAAAATGCACGGAGCAGTAACCGCGATTATCATTTTGTCATTTACCTCTACTTTCTACACAATTCGTCAGCAAGGTCCATTTGCGATCATGCGGGGTGACCAACTTTCGATTAATGATTCGCTTTTGCTGCTTGAATTGTATATCGGTGTTTTCACAATTATGACAATGGTGCTCTCCGCCACGATTCAAGAACGGGAAGAATATTTGATTGCGGAACAGCAATTGGCCGCCACCAAGGCGAAGGGCGAATTCCTTGCGACTCTCAGCCACGAAATCAGGACACCGCTCAATGGCGTGATCGGGTCAACCGAGTTACTGCAGGGCACGAAACTCAGCGATGACCAAAGCAGATATGTCGAAACTCTATCCGGTACGGCAAAAACGTTGACCGGATTGGTGAACAGCATTCTTGACTATTCAAAACTGGAGGCCGGCAAGTTAAGATTGGAGCATATTGCCTTTGATTTAAAGGCCGCTTTAGACGAAATTGCTCACATGTTTCAACCGACGGTGAAAAAAAAAGACATCCAATTCACTGTTCAGGCAGACAATCTGCCGCGTGCAGTCATAGGCGATCCCTTGCGCCTGACGCAGGTTTTGATAAACTTGTGCGGTAATGCGGTCAAATTCACGGAAAAAGGTGGCGTTACCTTATCCGTCGAATACGCGAATGGCGCCTGCAAATTTAGCGTGCGCGACACCGGAATTGGTATGAGCCAGGGTGATCTCGAAAGACTTTTTCAACCGTTTCAACAGACCCGCGGCGAAACGGCCAGAAAGTATGGTGGAACCGGTCTCGGCCTCACCATCAGCGCGCAGCTGACGCGGTTGATGGGTGCAGATATCAAAGTCGAAAGCGAAGAAGGCAATGGATCGGTTTTTTCATTCGAGTTAACTCTGCCCGCCGCTGCTACGGTCGAAACTCCCGGCGCACAAGATGACCCCAAAGACGGGGCTTTCGCCCAAATGTACCCGGCGAAAATTTTGATCGTCGATGATACCGAAATGAACCGTATGCTGCTTGCGGCAATGCTCAAAAACTTGGGTTATGGCATCGTAAAAGAAGGTGAAGATGGCTTCGCCGCACTGCACGCAATTAAGCATGAACCTTTCGACTTGGTCCTGTTGGACGTGCAAATGCCCGGCATGGATGGCTTCGATGTAGCCACACAATTGCGTCAAGAAACCGGACAAATACCGTACCTCGTCGCAGTGACCGGAAATGTCGACCAAGAAAGCCAAGACCAGTACAGACAGGTCATGGATGATTTTCTGCCGAAACCATTCACTATTGCAATGCTTTGCAGTGTCATTAAGCGGGCACACCAGAAGAAATTCCATGCAGCCAATGGCATGCGGCAAGATGCTGACACAGAGGGGGGTATCCACTCTGCGTAAACTAATGTACACATAAACGGCGCTTTTTTAAGTGCCAGACTATGTCGGCCGCAAAAGTTTCGGTTTCCGAAGCTGTGGCGCGCGCCGCCGAACACAGCATACGGGAAGAAAACCGCCTGATTGTACGGGCGTATGGTTTTATTCCCGTCACCGAACATTTTCTGCGCGACACAGTGAAACAAATACTGCATAAATTTGCACGCCCGGAGCTTGCTCCGGCTTTATCTGTTATTCTCAAAGAACTAACAGTGAATGCTGCGAAAGCTAACTTCAAGAAAATCTTCTTCGCCGAGCACAATATCGACGTGCATAATCCTGAGGATTACGAACGCGGCATGCGCATGTTTCGTGAGGCGATTTCTGAACAAATGTCATCGGAGTACGGACGCAAGGCGAAGCAGGCAAACCTCAATGTGCACGCTTCTTTTGACTTCGACAAAGACCGCTTCATCATTGAAATCAAAAATAATCTGCCAATGACACCGATGGAAGAACGGCGGGCGCGTGAAAAGCTGCGTCAGGCGATGCAGTGCACCGACATGGCTGAGTTTATGATGGAAAATGTCGACGAAACCGAAGGTGCAGGTCTTGGTCTCGTCTTATGCCTGATGGCATTGAGATCATCTGCAATTGATCCGCATTTGCTTACGATTTCTACAAACTATGAAAACGAGACTATCGCACGGCTCGAAGTACCATTACACCGTGAGTACCTGCCACGGCGCCACCGCTGGCGCTCGCCGATCGCGAGTTAAGACCGTTGTGCAGCCCCACCTGAACGACCGACGTAAAGCATTCCCGAATAACAGGTGAATGCGAAGGCGGCTGTTTGTATGCCAAGTGCAGCGTATAAGGCATGCAAATTATTGGAAAATATCAACAACACGGGCACCCCTACCGCGAAATAGAGCACTAAGTTTATTTTGAGGGGTAAATACATCTTTTGCGTCAACCGCACACGCGGTGAACCATTTTTGGCGGCGCTGCGTAGTGAAGCATGGTAGATCAGAAACAAAAAAGGAACAAAAATGCATTGCAGTACGACAAGAGGCAGCGCATGTCCCTGCCAGAAGAACAGAAACATCAGCGCGAGCGGCAGCAGAATCAAGAAATGCAATATCAGCGGTAGAAAATTGCGAAACCGCAAATTTACCCCCAGCTGACAAAACGCTCGTCGACTTGTTCGCCACAAGCATTGCAGCGCAACTCTTGCCGTGAGACTTTGCCCTCGAAACAAAACGGACAGATGTCATCGTCGATCAACAGCTTTACCTGTTTGCCGAACTCGTAACCGCATTCGGGGCAAGTTGTGTTTGTATGTTTATCAGGCCAGTCACCCCAACAATGTGGGCAGGCATTGCTCTGAAACACGCGAATCTCGTTGTCGCAGAGATAACGAACGACCGCGTCGCTTTGGCAAAAATCATATACTTCGCCGTCGTTGAGATAGGCGCGACTCGCCTCGGTCACGACGACTTCGCGCTCGCGTTCCGAATCGGACAACTTCAGCTGCAGCGTCAGTGTCACTGCCTGGTCTTCGCTGCCGGTTTTGCCAAGGCTTGCGAGATACGGCTCCAAGTCAGCAAACGCCCCTTCTTCAATCAGTTGCCGAAAGCGCTCTTCGACAAGTCCGGCAACGTCCTCGGCCTTTCCATAATCAATCTCTGCAGACATGGGTTATTGGACGAACGGCAGAGATCGCGTAAATGAGACTACGACCGTGGCATGTTTGGTCTGAAAACTGAGGTCCGTTTGGACCCAGACGGTCGAGTTTTCGACAAAAAGCCTGTACGCTAAACAAATAAGCCAATCGGAGGAGATCAATGAAACTATTTTGGATTTTAGGGGCCTTGCCCTTAGGGCTGACACTTTGTCATTGCGGGGCAACCGTGGGGTTTAATGCGCGCAATGTGGATCATCCGGTGATGGTCGGTCATATTCGCCGTATCGGTTTTCAACCGACTGCCGGAATCAGGAATAGTCAACCTTTGGCATTCAAAAATATGCAAAACATGGACGTACGGACGCTGTCTCCCGGCAGACTCAGCGCTTACCTGCTAAGGAATATCGGATACAAAAATAGCGTTGTGCGAATCAATAGCATCGGCTATAAGAATACTTTATCGCATTATTTTGTCACTTGGTTCGCAACCGATGAAGTCAGTATTGAAGGTGAATCAGGCCTACAGCGCGAAGGTAGTAAATAGCATGCTTTCCAAATGGCATAAACTGAACTATGCGGTAATGACCTGCATATTTTTCGCAGCCAACTGCGCCGGCAGTCAAGGTGCACTACGATTCGACAAGCTGGATCACCCGGTTTCTATGAGCGGATTTCTCTACGGTCGTAACAACGAGATTCTGATGAAAGACATACACATGCAGGAAGTCGGTAAATTCTCTCTCACACAGCGTCAATGGAGCATCGGTTATTCGCTGATTCCATTGAGCAGCAAAGATGCGGTAGCAATCGCCATGAATAAAGCACTCAGCGATGCCAATGGCGATGCGATGGTGAATTTGGAGGTCGAAACGACCGGTTGCGGCTGGAACAGCATACCGTTTCTCTTTGTATTGCCGATCTGGCCGGGTTGTTCCGAAGTGAAATTGACGGCAGATATCATAAGGGAGAAACGCAAATGAAAATTCCGGGTATTTTTTCCCTTACAGTATTCTACCTTTCCGCATCGTACATCCTCTTTGCGGCAGCAGTAGACGTTCCGCAAAATGTTTTGTTGCTTGAAGAAGAACGGGATAACATTTTTCATCTGCATAGAAACTGTAAGTCCCTCGCTATTATCGAAATCGACAGACCATGGCCTTACAAACGTACAGATATGGAGATTCTCGAAAAAGGCCGCATTCAGGATGAGGCTATCATACGCGATATGGGCTACCGGGCGGGGGCCAATGTCGTACAGTTTCTAGGCATGAGGCATAGCTCAAAAACCTATACCAACACAAAGCGTGTTTATTCAATGAGTTACGATATCCAAATTGCCACCGATCTGCGTTATTGGAAATGCGATCCGAAAACGCTCGGTATACTAAAGAAACGCGAATGATGGCACGACAGCGAACTCGTCTATATTGCCATGGCGGTGCCGTAGCTGGTGCTACCCATGGTACAGATGCATGCAAGACCGCTCTGAGCAGATATACGACGTGGTTGTCGCTCAGTAGCGCGATGCTCGCAATATTGATCGCTTGTAATGCGCGCCCCTCTGCAGATAAGATGATCGTGCGACAACCTTTGGTAAATAAGACGATCGGCAATAAAATATTTGTCGATCAGGCAACTGGCGGGGGAGAAAATGATATTTTGTCACCGACCATTATCGGTGAGGTCAAGATATCGAACGAAGAATTCACGCAGGCCGTCGAATCGTCCATCAGACAGGCTCGTCTTTTTTCTGAGTATGCCACAAAATTTGAAGAGGAATGGGGTCTACGTGTGCTGATTGTCCATGTCGAAACCAATGCCGATATGCTCTCAGCGACAATGCTCGGGAAGGTAACCGCACGATACTCGGTCTTTTACAAAAATAATCCGGCATATGAATTTGAACTGCAGACGACCGGGATGGCGCAGGACTTTCTCGGCAGTTATGGATCATTGCGCAAAGAAGCCGTCGAGAAAGCGACCCAAGAGAATATCGCTCAGTTCTTAAGCAACTTTGCCAATTATGATTTTTCCGATATTGCCGACACGCCGGTTTCAGACAAACTGCGCCTGAAAAAAAAGGTGCGTATCGTGGGGCGTATCTTTCAGGTCTACGGACGTAAGGTTGATATTTTGACGGCTACCGGGCCGCTCAAAGTCGGTAAAATTTATACCGTTCTGCACAAAGAACGTCCGGTTGGCCTGGTGCGCGTCGATACCTTGTTCCACACGAAATGCACGGGTAAGATTCTGCGGGGTTCCGGAACAGTTGCTGCCGATATGCATGTCGCGCAGTGACACTGCGTCTGGTCTGCATACACCGTAGCGTTTGGTACATACTACCTTGGTGCAGTGATTGATGAATTCTGGCTGACAGCCACACCCTCGTGCTGGTTCATCCGCCATGCCACAGACCATCCATGAATTCTCTGCAGCGACCCTTGCCGGCAAAGACAAATCACTCGCCGAATACAAAGGCAAGGTTGTACTGATCGTAAACACCGCCAGCAAATGCGGGTTTACCCCGCAATATGCTGGCTTGGAGCAACTGTACGAAAAATATCAAGATCGCGGCTTTGTCATTCTCGGTTTTCCCTGCAACCAGTTTGGCGCGCAGGAACCCGGCACCGCCACAGACATCGAGCAGTTCTGCGAGGTGAATTACGGAGTTAAATTTCCGATGTTCGGCAAGATCGATGTCAATGGCGGCGATGCCCATCCGCTGTATAAATTTCTCACTTCAGAGAAGCCGGGCCTTTTGGGCACCGAGGCCATCAAATGGAATTTTACCAAATTTCTGGTCGATAAAGACGGTGTACCCGTCAAACGTTATGCCCCCAACACCGACCCTAAAGATATTGCTGCCGATATAGAAAAGCTGCTGTGATATGCAGCCGATACACTGGCGCTATGAAGTTCAAGATAGCGTCGCCCGGCTCGCGCTTAATCGTGCGGACTACGGTAACAGCATCAACCTCGACTGTCTCGCCGAACTGAGTACGATCAGCGCGGCAATTCAAGCAGATAGCCAGATTCGCGCCGTGGTGCTCAGCGCCGAAGGTAAACATTTTTCGATCGGCATGGACGT
>JAEUSA010000325.1 GCA_016788945.1 Leptospiraceae bacterium | reverse complement strand
TGTCGATGCCGCCACGAATCAAGATACTTTTCCAAACGCCATGGTTGAAGGGGACGACAGCCATTTCCAGACGCGCCCTGAGTAGCTCTGAAGGCTCCTCGTTTTCCGAACCTTTTTTCACAAAAAAACAATCGCAACATCAGATGGCGTGACCGTGTCGTTTAATCCGATATAACCGAGCGCGAGCGTATGAGTATGAACATGGTATCAGAAAAATACCGAAACTCCACTGAATATGGCGATCGCCTCATATTTCATCGAGAAGCAATTCATCTGTTACGGTGAATCCCGAGATTTTTTTCCAGTCTTTTTCTATTGTTTCGTCCGAGAACATATCGATGAGGTGAGTGCGACCAGCCGTGTCTCGGTAGCGCCCATAGTCTTTTTCACGCTCCCAGCCGCAGCAACGAAACACTAAACGCGCCATACCAAACTTGCTTGCCAAGATGTTTTCGACGGCCTTCGCGCCTCTCCCGGAAATACGGTAGCGGGCGACGAGGCGTCGCGGATGATCTGATTGAAATAATTTGCATCCTAAGAACTTGAGACCCGCAGGCCTGACTCCCTGATCTCGCAAAAAATCGCTACAGCCGGCAGCTGTGTTATTTGCTACAAGAGAAACAGTAAGAAAAAAGTGGATTATTTGCAGGGTAAGCAGCATATTCGATCGAATTTTTTTCGCGCGACTTGGCAGGTCTATGGTCAGTCGTTAATGGCTTTTTAACCTGTACGCTCAACAGTCTTCTTGAGTGCTTGGGTTTCTTGTTGCAGATAATTCTTGGTCAGCCCACCAGCGAGAAAGCCGAGCATAGAGCCGAGTGCTCCCCGGATATCTACCGAAAGGATAACCCTAACTTTGTTGTCGCCGATGCGTTCGATAATATGATCGGCGATTGTACGAATACCTGGCGCACGCGTTTCCCAAATGAATCTCTGGTTCTCCCGCAACTCGGTAACTTCGTACACGGCGGGTCTCAGACGGGGCTGGTGTACTGCATAACGGTTGCCGATCTGGATTTTTTGTTCGGTTTGTGCGAAAACAGCGGTGACCGTGGGTAACCAATGTGGCCAAGAATTAACGTCTGCAAGCACATGCCAGACTTCTGCGGCCGTACCGGCGATTTCTATCGATGACGAGTATTTTGGCATAGTTTTCTTCTCACTTGCTGATGGTACGAAAAGACAAGAAGTTTGGTGCCAAAATAAATGCCGTTATATAAGCCGTGCAAAATGTTCCACCGTCGGGAATGGATTGTAGTACTTATGCAGTAATTGCTTCCAGTCTTGATAGGCGGCAGATTGTCGGAACCCGACGGTATGGTCTTCTAAGGTCTCCCATTGAACGAGCAACAGGTATTTGTTATCGTGTTCAATGCATTTACTCAAAGAATGTTCAATATAACCCGGCGACGCGCGGATTATTTTTCCAGCTGCAGCAAAATCGCGCTCAAAATCGGCTTGTTTTCCGGATATTACTTGTAATAGGACTGCCTCAAGAATCATTTCATCTGCCTTCTTCTATTCGACGCATGTAAATAGTAGCCAATACGGGAAAGCGCATTTTACCTCGAGGCGAAAAATAGTGGCACCAAATAAATCATTGCGGAGTATTATTCAAGCACGGCCGGGTACTGTTACCGTGGGGTAACGCTTCCTGATCGCGCGCAAGCGACTACCTTTCGGTAAAATGGTGAAACAGCCCTCAGCCATAGTCCTCGGAGCTACCTCAGGCATTGGTCGTGAATTAGCCGATATGCTGGCGACACGCGGCTATCGTGTCGGAATTACGGGTCGGCGCGGTAATATACTCCGTGATATGCTGAAATCTCACCCTGATCGTTATCTTGCCCAAATCATGGATGTTGCCGATACAAGGGATTGCGAAAGGGCATTGCATAAACTGTGGAATCAATTCTCCGAGGTCGATTTGGTCATTGTCTGCGCGGGCACTGGAGATCTTAATCCGAATTTGGATCTTGGCATAGAACAAGAGGCAATCCGTACCAATGTCACTGGATTCACCTGCGTTGCGGATTGGGTGTTTCGCGCATTTGAACAGCAAGGGCATGGACACCTCGTGGCAATTACCTCGATCGCGGCTTTGCGCGGCAACCGACAGGCGCCTGCGTATAATGCTTCGAAGGCCTACCAAGCCAACTACCTTGAAGGATTGCAACAAAAGGCCATGAACGCAAGGCTAAACATACAGATAACGGATATCAGGCCGGGCTTTGTGGACACGGCGATGGCAAAGGGTGAAGGTAAATTCTGGGTTATGCCCGCGAGAAAAGTGGCTCAACAGATTTTTCAGGCCATAAAAAGTCAGAAACGTGTTGCCTATGTTACCAAACGATGGTGGTTCATCGGTGTTTTAATGAAGGTGCTGCCAAAATTTGTTTATTTGCGGCTATAATGAATACGAAAAAGAAGGCACAAAGTACAAACTATTTTAATACATTTGTATCGGTGGCTGAAGACTGCTTGACGCAACCATGAGGAAGGTGAACCGGCTCGGCATAGTAAGCGGAAGAGAAATCGCCGATAGGAAATAAACATCGCGCATGCGCATGGATTTTGTATTGTGTGCATTCAGCGGCGTGTTCGCCGTAGCGATTTCCCTAACCGCAGCTTTGGCAATACGTGGAAAAAATTATTCCGATGTTGGGGTGCCTATGTATTCGCGCGTGGGCACGGCGGTATTCGCCGGCGTTCTCATTTTCGCCCTGTGGGCGCTGGTCGGCTCTTGGGTGCTTCAGAATGTGAATCTTCTCAGGCAACGCAAGATATTTATTTTGACCCATGTCGCGCTATTCCCGGTTGCTATTTTGGTGACTCTTTTTTTTGTGAGTTTCTGAGAATATTAGTGGTGGAATTTGCATGTACCTACGTTGGTTTCACCAGCACGTTCTTTCTATCGACCGCGAAGATCGGCGTATCGAAATGGCGGCAAGCATCGGGATTTGCCGAGCGCTTTCTGAAGCCTGACAGATTCCAGATATCCATGGACGTTCCAGGGTGAGTCGTCAGAAATGGCGTGGATGTCCGGCAGGATGCGTACCTTTGCAAAACTTGCAATATTAGCCATTTTTACTCTTGCTTCCAAAGCCCAAAGTCACAAGGAGAAATCCGCGCCTTGTCAAATCAAAATTGCTGGCGTCGTCAGCGCGAAAATTCATCGCGGGTGGGCTAAAGACGTATTCTGGGGTGCAGATCAATACTCTATCCGCGGACGCAGCGGTGTGACGAAATTTTGGGACTTTCCCCGGCAAGTGTGTATTCTCTATATCTCGATCAAAATGGGGTATCTCGGCAAGATGTTCGTAGATAAGAAATTGCGCCTCATTTTGGTGCCGACTCGCTACGAGTTTAATCATCTCGCTGCAACTCGAAGTCGCGCGCAAGCTTACGGATGGGTATAGAATTTTTTTCATAGGGCTTTTAACGGTCCGTAGTTTCTCTCGACGGGCTTAGATGTTTTGTCCCTTTTTGGAGATGCGCACGTACCTTCGTGTTTCCAGCGAAAACCCGCTCCAGGTAAAGGGGCCTCGATTGTTCTACCGTCGCAGAGGCAATAATGCATGGGCGTCGGTCTGATGTTCGCCGGCCAGCAACGCCGCGATCCAT
>JAEUSA010000261.1 GCA_016788945.1 Leptospiraceae bacterium | reverse complement strand
CGTTTGCGGCGATGTTCGCGCAGGGAAAAATTGCCGAACCGGTTTTGAAAAAGACCGCTGAGCTCATCAAAGCCGACCTCACGACAGCACTTGTCTACGAGTTCGATCACCTGCAGGGTGAAATCGGGGCCGTTTATGCTGCACGCGCAGGTGAAAGCGGCGAAGTATGCACGGCAATTCAAGAGCACTACCTGCCACGTTTTCAAGGCGATGCTCTGCCGGGCTCTCTGTTAGGTGCCGTGATGTCGCTCTCTGACAAATGGGATAACATCGTTGCCGCCTTCGTACTCGGCAAAGAGCCGACAGCCTCGCAAGACCCATTTGCGATTCGCCGCCAGACGCTTTACTTCATACAGATTCTCGTCTCACACAAAATCAGCGCTCCCCTGGGCGAACTCATCGACAGCTCTTTGAAAATTTTCTCCGCCATGAAGCCTGTTCCCCCAGCGGAGATGGCGGAAATTAAAAACAAAATTGTACAGTTTTTCAAAGGCAGATTGGTCACGATTTTTGAAAGCGAAGGCTTCGACAAAAAGCTGACTCGCGCCGCTATCTTTTCTCATTCCGATGACGCGTTTGATCTTTATGCACGCGCTTCTGCGCTCAAAGATATCGCCGAAAAAGACCGCGCGCGCTTCGATGCGCTGCTCACCGCTTTTAAGCGCATGGCCAACATCAACGGTGCTGCAACAGGCTCTCCCGACAAGGCTCTGTTCAGCGATGAGGCAGAGCATGCGCTTTTGGCATTCGCTGCAGAATTGCACAAACTCGGCGCACAAAAAACCGCCGACCCGTTGCTGCACTACCGTACAATTTTTTCTGCCTTTGCCGCCGGTAAAGAAACGGTCGACGCTTTTTTTGATAACGTGATGGTAAATCATGAAGATGCAAAAATCCGTGCTAACCGCCAGGCACTGCTGGCGTATGCGCTTTCAGCAGTGAACACCCTTCTCGACTTGGAGCAGCTGTCATGAACTTCTCTGCGCCCGCTGGCTACCGCAAAGTATCATCTCCCTACGGCTTCAGTATGCTCGGTGTCGAAGCGAGCGCCGAACTCGAGCGCAAGAGCCGCGCCGCGCAAGAAATTGTCCGCGCACATGGCTATGAGAGAATTATGCCGGCGATGATCGACTATCCAGAGACGTTCTCAGAAAATTCGCATGCAGAGATGTTCAGCGTCAAAGACAATAGCGGTGAGCGGCTCGCGGTACGCAACGATATAACAGCGCAGGTTATCAAGGGGTACGTGCGCCAGCTCGAACAGCGCAAAGAACTTGCGCTGCGCAAGTTTTATTACGCCGCCCCGGTGTATAAAGACGTTCGCAAGAATTATCCGTTACCGCGCGAGATTTATCAGATCGGCTGCGAAGTCATCGGGGAAAATGCCGATCGCGAACTGGTTTCGCTCATTGCCATCGCGCGGCAAATTTTGTCCGAGGTATTTTCGCTGGCATCGGCAACGCAGGTCAGCAGCGTTGAATTACGCAACGTATTTGCCGAAAAGTTAGGGTCCGCATATAGAGATGCCGAGAGCCGACGTGACGCCCCAGGCCTTGCCGGTCTGATGCAGAATGCATTTTCGCTGACAGAAACCGACGCGCGCAAACTTGCAGTGAGTTTGTTTTATCCCGCCAAAGAGGCGGGTATGCCCGCGGGTTTACAGTTTCTACCCAATGAGGTGCGAGTTGCCGTCGAGAAAGCAGCGAACGAAACTGCTGCGTTCGTGGAAAAACTCAGAAGCTCGGGCATCGACGCCTACTGGCAACCACTGAGCGAACCGCGCAGCGCGTATTACACCGGCATCTTCTTTGAAACCTATGTACCCGGGTTTACCGAACCGATGGCGCGCGGGGGCGTCTATAATGACCTTGTGAGGCGTTACGGCCAGTTTGACGCAGGCGCCTGTGGCTTTGCGCTCGACATGCTGAAATTCTGACATCTGTTAATTGAAGATTATACGAAATGCAAAGCCATACTGGCGTTGCCAGAGCAGGGTTTGTTTAAACCGTTCGTCGTCGGTGAACGGAAATGTCCCTAAGTCGAATGCATAACTGTCGAGGCCTTCAAGGAACACGAAGGGATAAGCAGGGCTGCGGATGACTAAAGAATAGTACAGGCCGGGAATCGGGTTGAGCCTTTCCCAGCGCCGCGCAATGCTCTCGTACAGACGCACCGTGAAGCGTTCTGCATTGTAGAGATCGCGGTCGATTTCGGCAGGCGCCAGACCCGATATGTCTGCACTCAGCAGTTGGCTGAAATCGGTAGCGAGCTGTAGGTTTGTCAGGTTACCCGAGTTACTGGCATAACCGGTCTGCCTCACTTTGAACTCCGAACGAAAAAGCAGAAAGCGAACGTTATCGCGCAAATGCCGCACACCATAATCACGGCGCGGCGTATCAAAGGCAAAAATCGGTGGAATCAAATAATCTTGCGCTGCCGCGGGAAAGCAGCAGAAGAATAAGGCAACAGCAAGCACCGGCCGCAACCTTGCAAAATGCGCAAATCTGAATCGTGCTTTACAGGCGATCATTACGATATAAGCCTTCGTATCTTTATGAACGGCAGATTACACAAGGTCAGGGACGTTTTTTTGCGCGAGGCGGCGCGTACGCCACGAAAGCATATCAAAAACACTGTTCTCTGGGTAATCCCTCTATTACTGGTGCTCGTCTTCACGGCACGCAATCTGTATGCAGATGCCGCGTACGAATCTCTCAAGGGGCAGGTCAAAGGCCTTTACTCTTCTTTTCGCGCATCATTCGCGGTTACTTCGGCCGGTGGGCAGGTGCAGACTGGTAAAATCATGTACCAGTATCCCGGTAAGCTCAGGGTTGAAACGGCAACTGGCGTCATTGCCACTAACGGAACGCATCTCTGGGTGCACAACAAAGGTTCATCGCTGTGCGCGAGGCAAGATGTCGCCGGCGTCGGCGGCGGATTACTCGGTGTACTCGCCTCATACGAAGGTACGCAGCAGGGCAACACCTACATTTTCCGCAAGAAAGGTGCGCACTACGAAGAAATTGTCGTACAAGTTGCCGGCGGTATGGTACGCAGCGTTCGTCTAAAGCACGGTGACGATGCGACGACTTACACATTTTCCGGTATGACCATCGACACCGGTATTTCGGGTGCCATGTTCAATTACAAACCCGCCGGAGCACAGATCGTGGAGAATCCGCTCAACAACTGAGATGCCCGAGTTTCCCGACGGTACCGTTGCCGGAAGTGCACCACCGTCGGCAGCCGCCCGCAAACTGAGCCGTTGGTTGCTCATTGTCGGCTACTCGCTCGCGGTAATTATTGTTCTCACCATTGTCGCGTATCACTACGCGATGAGGCCATCTTTTCTTGAGCCGCTGATTAAAAAACAATTCGCCGCAAAAACCAACGGCACGATAGACCTCAGCATTGAGCAGGCATCGTTATTCCGTGGTTTCAAATTCCGCAACGTTGTGGTCAAAGCTCCGCCGGGTTATGCGCAGACACCATTGCTAAAAGCGCGCGAACTGACGGTGCTGTATAACCTTTACGGATTTTTTCGCGGGCGCTTTGGTGTGCATGAAATCGGTCTCAGGGGTGTCGAAATTTTTGCTGAGCGGCGCAACAATGTGCTGAACCTGCAGGCATTGCTGAAACCGGGAAAAAAAGAAGACGCCGAAGAAGAAAAAGAACCCGGCGCCGAAAAGAAGACAATCTCTTGGTTTTTCGATGTGCAGTTATTCACCCGGCTTGTCATTGAAGATTTTCGTTTTACTTACGATGCCCGTCATGCCTCTAATCGCGTGCGTGAATACGCACATCTACACGATTTCAATTTCAGTTTCTCGATGCTCACCCGCGATTTCAGCCGGGTCGACCTGACAGACAAAGCCGGTTTGGTCGCGCTGTTGAATGCACTTGTCATCGAACTAAATCCACAAAAAAAAATTGATATTGCCTATGAGGGCCCGGCGGGCAGCATCGCTACGCCGCTGCAATTATCGTGGCTCTTGTTTTACGATGGGCAATCACGCCGGCCCGAATTCAAATCGCGGATGCAGATCGGTCAGGAAAAAATTCCTGTGGTCATCGGGCGCGGCGCCCGGCAGAATCTCTCGTTTCTCGCCGATCATTCAGCCGAATATGATGCCAAAGAAGATCGCTTCCGCATCGGCAGTTTTAACATCCGTTTCCTCGGCGATACGCTCCTCTCCCTGACCGGTGACGGTGAAAAAGTGCTCACGCCGGGCAGGGTAATCAGAATTCAAACGGGTAATTCCCGTGTTGATCTCGGAAAGATACACAATCTGCTCACACGGCTTAGCGGTAAAAACACCATGCAACTTGCCGGTTTGTTCTCGATTAAACCCACGCGGTTGCAAATCGAAGGCAACAACATACGCGACGAAGGCGGATTAAAACTCGAACGCGTCAGTTTTCGACAGGGCGCGACGCAATTGTCTTTGCCCGTGCTTGATCTCGACCACGCCGCGCAGATCGACGGCAAATTGAAACCGCTGCCGCTCAAGCAGGCCAAAGTAAAATTACGCGCGGTGTTCAACGCGGCACCACTGTCTTTCGATGCCGAACTTGCGGCCAATCGTAAAACCGATGTGAATTTTTCTCTGCGCGGCCTGAACGTCGCTTCGCTCTCTTCGGGCAAAGCGCAGGGGCCCGTGAGCACGGTGTTTACTGCCAGCGGTGACTCACCACAAAATCTGGCCATCGCGCTGCGCGTGTTTTCGCCGCAGTTGTTTTATTATGTCGACCGCGGCAAATCGGGCATGAACCGTTTCGACTTTGCTCTGAAGGGACAGGTTAAAAGTAATGATGCCT
>JAEUSA010000241.1 GCA_016788945.1 Leptospiraceae bacterium | reverse complement strand
GCATGGTGCCTGCAACCTTTTTCATACCCTTAATCTGCGCGGCGCTACCCACGCGCGATACCGAGATACCGACGTCAACGGCCGGGCGAATACCGGCGGCAAACATGTTTGGCTGCAGGTAAATCTGGCCATCCGTGATTGAAATCACGTTTGTCGGAATGTAAGCAGAAACCTCACCTTCCTGAGTTTCAATTACCGGCAGAGAGGTAAGCGAGCCGCCGCCGTATTTGTCGCTAAGCTTAACAGCGCGCTCCAAGAGGCGCGAGTGGAGATAAAAGACGTCGCCGGGATATGCCTCGCGGCCCGGTGGGCGACGGAGGAGCAACGACATCTGGCGGTAGGCATTTGCCTGTTTAGAGAGGTCATCGTAAACTACCAGTGTTGCCTTTTTCTGGTTATACATGAACTCTTCTGCCATCGCCGTACCGGCATAGGGAGCCAAGTACTGCATGGGAGCCGGGTCCGAGGCATTTGCCGTAACGACGATTGTATAGTCGAGCGCGCCATGTTCTTTGAGCTTATCGATCACTCCGGCAACGGTCGAAGATTTCTGACCAATGGCTACATAGACGCAGATCACGCCCGTTCCCTTTTGGTTGATAATCGTATCGATGGCGATCGCAGTTTTACCTGTCGAGCGGTCACCGATGATGAGCTCACGCTGACCGCGGCCGATCGGAATCATCGCATCGATCGCCTTGATACCGGTCTGCATCGGCTCGCCGACGGGTTGGCGGCGGGCAATGCCCGGTGCGATAATTTCGATCGGGCGGGTTGATTTTGTATTGATGGGGCCTTTTCCGTCGAGCGGATTTCCGAGTGAATCGACCACACGGCCAATCAGGGCGTCACCCGTAGGAACCTGGAGAATTTTACCGGTGCGCTTGATTGAAAAGCCTTCTTTAATCTTTAAGTAATCACCGAGAATAACCACACCAACGGATGTTTCTTCGAGGTTGAACGCGAGACCGGTAATTCCGTTTTCAAACTCAAGCATCTCACCCGCGAGGCAGTTCGAAAGGCCATAAACGCGCGCAATACCGTCCCCTACCTCGAGTACCTGACCGACTTCGTCGATCGTCAGCGTCTGTCCGTAATTCTGGATTTCGCTCTTCAGTACCGAAACGATTTCTGCTGTATTAATTTTCATACTTCCTCACGTTTACTTCAATCTACAAATGCTTTCTTAGCGTCGATCGGGTGCACCGCCGCGACATCATGCCAATGAATCAGGTCGCGCGCAACCGTACCATCGTATATATAATCTGCAACGCGCACCCGCACACCGGCCAAAAGCTCAGGGTTTACTTTTACACTCACGTCATAGTGCAGCGTTTTGTTAGCCTCGAGCCCGAACGCCGCCCGGTTCGCATCAACTTTCTTTATGATCAATTGTTTCAGTTCGTCGTCGATGCCACCATTACCGAGATCTTTGGCGACGGCAATGTCGACGTACGTACGTCCCAAAATACCATCGAGCACTTTACGGTAGGCTGCAAAAATCTCCGGGATAAACTGCATACGGCGTTTTTCAGTCAGAATCAGGCACATATTCAGCACTGGCTTCTGCACTTTTCCGGAAAAAGTAGCCGTTAAAGCTTTTTTCTTCGCAGCCGTTGAAATGCCGGGCGACTGCAAGAACACAGTGAACTTGGCATCACCGCGCAACACATCGCGCACTGCATGCAGCTCGTCTTCAGCCGCCTTCAGGTCAAGACCTGCGACTTCGGAGAGTGCTTTTGCGTAGTTCTGTGCTGCCTTACTTGCCATATGTTATTTGCCGGCTTTAAGCTGATCGAGCTCTTTCAGGATAATGTTGCGATGATCTTCTTTCGAAACATCGCGGCTCAGTATCTTCGAGATAATCGCGACGCTGATATCGACCACTTCTTTCTCGAGTTCTTTGATCGCTTTGGTTTTCGCCTGCGTAATATCCGCTACGGCACGATCGTGGATCTCTTCCGCTTCTTTTTTCGCGTCGGCGAGAATACGTTGGCGGATAGATTCCGCATCCCTTTTACCTTCGTCGATAATCTGCAGTGCCTGATCTTTAGCCGCATCGAGATGCTTCCGGTAATCGGACATCATCGACTCGGCCTGCTCGCGCAGTTTCCGCGATGAATCCAGATCTTCCTGAATCTTCTCGTTACGGGCGTCGAGGCCCTGGATAATAGGCTTCCATGCAAAGAGCCAGAGGACAACCAAAACGACAATGAAAGTGACCGCGGTCCAGAATACCAGACCGGGTGAAACTTTCAATAGGTCGATGGATGTGCCGGTTAAGAGTACCATTTTCGGGCTCCCTTTTTCCTAAAAGATAAAATCAGACTTTGATTTTATCGAGCATCAGGAAGGCAATAACGAGAGCGAACAGAGCCGCACCTTCGATAAGAGCCGCCGCGATGATCATGGCAGTTTGAATCTTGTTTGCTGCTTCGGGCTGGCGGCTGACACCTTCAGCTGCTGCACCACCGATGCGTCCGATGCCCAAACCTGCGCCGAATACTGCGAGGCCTGCTGCGATTCCTGCTCCGATTGCGATAATTGGTCCCATTTTATTCTCCTTTCGTTTTTTAATGCCTGTGTTGTACTTGTGAAATAAACAATGATGTCAAAAAGGTAAAGATATACGCCTGTAAAAAGGCGACAAAGAGCTCCAGAAGGTAGATCGCCACCGCGCCCGCTACGCTGACTGGTGCGATAAAGTATGACTGGAACTGAAAAATAAAGCCAAGCAATACCAGAATGATCATGTGCCCGGCGGTCATGTTCGCCAGAAGACGTATGGCAAGCGCAAACGGCTTTGTAAATAGGCCGATAAACTCGATCGGCCACATGATCGGCCACAACAAAAGCGGAATACCGTCAGGAACGATGTTGCGGATGAACAACACACCTTGATAGGCAAAACCTGAAATCAGGATAACGAGGAACGAAAAGATCGCCAACGTTGCGGTCACACCGATGTCGCCGGTGGCGGTGATACCCGGCCACAACTTTTCAGCAAGCGGCAGCTGCAACGAATCATGACCGCCATGCGCATGGACAAAACCTGCCGCTTGGCCGATCGTCACATAAATTTCACCCAACGAGGGGATCAGACCCAACAGATTGGAAATCAAAATAAAGAAGAACAATGTGAGAAGATACGGTTCATACGGGTGCGCATGGTGCCCAAGACTCGCATGGGCAACGTCATGGCGGATAAAATTTACCAGCACTTCGACAAAACCGCTAAAGCGTGAAGGTTTGCGATATGGATCTTTGGCAATGCGGCGCGCGGGCGGAATCAGAATCAGTAACAGCAGGCCGGCAGCCAAGAACAACATCACAACACGTTTGGTGATGGAAATATCAAAACCCGCCAGTTCGAGCTTCCACAGCGGAGCGTCAGAGAGGTGATGAGCTATCGTTTCAGCAAAACTAAATGGCGCATCACCGTGAGCCGCGGGAGCACCATGTTCAGGCGCTGCATGCATTTCGGCATGTGGAGCAGCGGTGGGCGCACCATGGGGCGCCGGAGCAGCAGCACCAGTCGGCACCGTAGCACCGGCTTTAGCTGGCTGTGCAGCTGGCGCGGGATTTGCTGAAAAGACCGCAAGGGGAGCAAGAGTGAATAACGATACAATGAGTGCTGTATTACGTTTCATTTTCTTAACGCCACAAGCGCAAAGGCGAAATGCGCAAACCAGCCGGCAACAATGCCGATGGCATACGCGACAGTCATCGAAAACTTTGACTGACTCGCCGACAGATAGATTGCGGTGCAACCGATGAGCAACCCCATCATGCGCACGGTGATCGACCCCAGATAAACCCACCCCGCCCCCCGGTTGCGGCCGGTAAACATGCGCCCGATAAGCGCTGCAATTACCGAAACTGCAAAACCGGCTGCGAAGAGAATTGCCTGCTGCAAACTCACTGCCGTAGCCTTGTTGGCTGCGGGAGCATTCTTATTGCGAAACATTGCGACAAGTAAAATGTCGCATGCGGAACCCAATATTCCGTCACCCTCGCCGCTGTGCGGCCGCGGCAGATTATGTGAAAAACCCCATAGCAGGTCTGGCAAGATGATAACCCTGCCAGTGATCAATGCGGATTTTCTTCAGATAAGAAAGTTCGGCGTCTGTTTCAACTCCTTCGGCGAGAATAATGATGCCGTTCTTGTGCGCAAAGCCAATAAACGCCTCAACGATGTCTTGCTTGAATTTATCGGTGTCGATATCGCGAACCATCAATGCATCGAGCTTGACAAACTCCGGCTTGATGCGCACAATCTGGTTGAGGCTTGAATAGCCACTGCCGGCATCGTCGATCGCAATGCGTATGCCGAGGCGCCTGAAAAAATTCAAATTGCGGTTAAACTCCTGATAGTTGTCGATAATATCTCGCTCAGTAATCTCAAACACCAGCCGGTCGGCAGGGAAAGGTTTTTCCTGGGATAAAAGAAAGAACTTGAACTCGGGCGTTAGAATCGATAACGGCTCGACATTGACGAACAGCAATAATCCGGCCGGCATTAGCGCAGCTGCACGTACGGCGGATTGAAAGCAGATAAAATCGAGCGCCGCCGTCTGCGAGAGCTCTTTGGCGATCGCAAACAATACTTCAGGCTTCTCGATTCTTTTACCCTCGGGCCCCCGGCTGAGCGCCTCGTAGCCGAGAATAAACCGTTCACCGCCGCGCTCGCCGAAAATCGGCTGGAAAAAAGTGCGCACATCACTGTTGCGCACGCAATCTGAGAATTCACGCTTGAGTTCACTGTGTTGTGCTTCTGTTTTGCGGTGTGCAGTCCACTCGGCATCGCGCAGCGCGCGGTAGAACAGCCGAATAAATGGCAGGCTCGCTTTGTAGTTGAGCTGGCCATAACCTATGTTGATCACAAATTCTTTCAGCGTGCGCTCAGAAAATATATAGCCTAATTCCACGAGAATTTTCGTCTGCAATGTCCGCAGCATAATCTCCATGGTTTCGGGGTTACTGCGCTGACTTCCGTCGGCGTCGATCTGCACGATGACAATCGAATTCGACAGAGGCCTATTCATGGTGATGAAATAATTCTTGGTTACAAAAATACCATCGAGCTTCTGCAGAATCTCCGCAACTGCTTTCAGTAATTGGTCAAAGGCTTTCCATCCATAAATTTCGTCGCGGTCATGCAGCGGACTGACGTCGAGATAGATAATCAGCAGGTGCGCATCGGGCGTAAGCGCGTCTTTGATTTGGCCTACCGTGGCATAGAGCGAAGGTAACCCGGTGACTGTATCGGGCGCGTGCGCATCGATCGCGGCATTCTGCTGCGCGAGCAACAGCTGCTGCCCGATCAGATTGAGATTCATGCGCGCTTCGTGAGACCGAATGCTGATCAGTTCACGCACGACCGCCAGCAGCTCTTCGCTTTTGTATGGCTTGAGTAGGTAGTCATCCGCACCGCTTTCGACCGCCTGCACCGGATCGCCGTATGCAGAAATGAGCAACACCGGAATATCTTTGCATTCGGGAATTTTTCTGAGCTTTTCACAGAATTCGTAACCCGACATCAACGGCATGACCACATCAGAGATGACGAGATCGGGTTGATCGGCGCTGATGGCAAACAATGCGTCCTCGGCGTTCGAGAAACCGCGCACTTCATATTCTGTGGTGAGAATACTCTCGGTTAGAGCGAGCAAAACAGGATCATCATCGACCAGAACGATGCGCTTCGCCACCCTGCAAACTGCGGCGGCGCTTTCTGTCAGTAAACCAAAAATTTACTGCGCTGAGACCATTGCGCTCGGGCTCAGCAAGATTTACTTGCCTGACGGCTTCTTGTCGGCTGCAGCGGGTGCCGCGCCGGCTGCGACCGGTTCTTTTTTATCTTCTTTTTTCAGATATTTTTCATCGAGTTCACTGCGGAACTCCGCACGTAATTTGTTCTTTTCTGCATCGTCTTTGGCCAATTCAATCATCAGATAAATCGAATGCAGCCGGGCAAGGCGATAATGCGACAGCGCCTCGGCATAACGCCGGTGTTTTTCGGCATTAGCCGCCAGCGTCAGCTGCTGGTAACCCACCGACAGACGGTGCTGGTTCTTCTGCACAATTCCCTGCATGCGAATTGCTTCTGCGCTTCCCGAATTGTCCGCTGCCATATCGAGGTCGGCCATGCGGTCGGCACTCTTGTTGAGCATGTCCGTTGTTTTCTTGCGGTAAATTTCGCTCGCGCGGCCCATCGCCTTCGCAATGTTCTCACGATTTTCGCGCAGCACTTTTTCTGCCTGCACGTACTCCATGCGATAAATATGCTTTAGAGCCTCTTTATATTCATTGCCGATTTTTTCTGATTCTGATTTGTCAAAGGCTTCGGGCAACGATGCCCCCATCGCATTCAGCAATTGTATGTCGCGCAGGTTATCATCTTTCAGCTTGAGTGATTTTTCACGAGCATGAACGACGTCGAGATAAGTCGACTCTTTCGCCCCACCCTTATCTCCCCCGCTGGTCTCAGCCTTGCTGCCTTCGCTCGACGGTTTTTTCGCCGGGCCCTGCCCGCTTTTCGGCTTGACCGCATCTTGGGCGAAGATTGCGCCATAAAAAATGGGCTGGGCCAGCATAACCAATAGGATCACCGCAGTTCTGATCATGGTCTTAGCAATCGGCGCGCGCCTGCACGGTCAACAAGAAACTTCGCCGATTGCAGAGCGTTACCGCAAGCGCCAGTTAACCGCTAACGAACGCGCCGCTGAGTCGTTTTTCCGGCGTAACCTGCCGCCGGGGTGGTCGTTTTTGATCGAGAAACATGCCATTATTCTTACACGCAAGGCACCTGCCTACGTCGTCTTGAAGCCAACCGAAGAATCGCGTTACCTTGCCAAGCCGGCATTGCTCACGTATGCCAAAAACAACGGTGCACTCACCAACTGCACGATTGCCTTCAGGTCTGAACGCCACGACGACACTGCGATCGTCAGGCAAAAGGTGCGCCTATTTAAGGAAATCCGCCGTGACACCGAGGCAGCATATGATCGTCTACGCCTGAAATTTTTGTGCGGATCGCAGAGCGTGCAGCATTGTGCCATCGGCTCTGGAAATGCCGCCGAAGCCGCGCAGGAATATTTAACCACGCGCCGCATTTTGACCGAAAAACTCGAGGTTACCCCGCTCTACCGCATCGGCACGCTCTATCTTTATCCGCTTAAAAACCAATGCGTACCCGAAGAACATGACTGGTATATGGTGAATTCACAAATACCCGCGGGTGCGCTGATGATGCCGCATGAAGCGCGTGAAGAAATCGAAATTCTTCTGCGCAATATCGAGCAACTGAAATTCTGGAATTAGGCCGTCAGGCGCATCCGCGAGTGCCCGGGAATTTTTTCCATTTCGCCCAGCCAGCGTCTTATGTGCGGATAATCCGCAAGAGAAAAACCACCTTCATCGGCAACATGCGTGTATGCATAAAGCGCAACGTCGGCGATCGATGCCTGCGCGGCACCGAACCAGCGATTCTCTGATAGATGCGACTCCATGACGCCGAGGGCCCGATATCCCTTCGGCACGTTGGCCTCATATTCGGCGCGCCGCTCAGCCATGGTATTCGCTATGCTCTGGATACTGCGATTCACCGCGATGCGCGGTTCATGATCATACTGCTCAAAAAACATCCATTGTAAAACGCGTGCCTGAGACAATTTGTCGGCTGGCCAAAAAGCGCTGCCCTGCGCAAGGTAATACAAAATTGCATTCGACTCAGGAAGAAAGCTGCCATCTTCGAGCTGTGCGACAGGCACGTGCGCATTCGGGTTCATTTGCTTGAACTCGGGAGTTTTTGTCGCGCCCCGCCTGAGATCGGTTTCAATCCATTCGTGCGGAATTTTGAGATAATCGAGAATCAGACGTACCTTGTGGCAGTTGCCCGAGAGTGACATTCCCCAAACCTTAATTTGCATGGGCAATACCTGTAGTTCAAAGGCAGCCGGCAAGAAATATCCCGCCGTGGTTGATCTGCGCTTCTATGTCTCGGCAATGTCCTCGCGCGAAAATCCGGCTCTGAAAAGCCTGATCGTAAAAAGGATCATCCACACCATCATCATCAGACCACCGGGCATGGCAATCAGCGTCGCTGTAGATTTCATACGCGGAAAAACACTGATTATAATGATGTATAATGCGAGCAACAAACTACCCA
>JAEUSA010000200.1 GCA_016788945.1 Leptospiraceae bacterium | reverse complement strand
AGTAATCAGCAACAACATTACTTATCTTGATTTTTCCGCAGGCACCCTCGTCAAAACCGTCGATTTTACTACAAAGTCGACGTGTTCCTCATGCGCCTTATTTTTTTTCGCCCCGTGTGCCCCATATTCATACAACCCGCTCTGGCCGCCAATACCACCTGCAAGCAATTGCCCAGCGTTTCCCAACGATGACTGGACACATTGCCAAACCGATTCATTCGTCGCAGAAGGCAATGCTTGGATATGCGCAGCCGCCCCTGAAGCCTCCATGCTCGCAAACCATAACGTACTCAACACTTACCATCCCGCAAATACCGGTTTCGAATATAACTGGCTAGACATTTCCATGAACAGTTCTTCTTACCAAATGGGGCACACTGCCGCGGCGACCAATGAAGCGTTGATTATTTCCTGCCGCATGAGAAAAGCGGCCGAATGCGGTGTCGGCGGTAAGGATACAGGGGTTTCTTTCTGGTACTACCCCTACCGCGACGCAAACACGACTGACAATGTACAGATTGCCAGCAGAGACTGTTCGGGTACTTGGACGACGCTGCTAACCGCACGCGTCACAGCTATCAACCAGCTCGGCCAGGCATACACGAACAAGCTGAATTCCCGAATCGATTGCCTTGGTGATTATTTCACCGCTTATTACAAATCAGGCAGCGATTACGTACCGATCGCGATTGCAAAAGATAACATCAAAAACACCGGCAGAACCGGCTGGGGTTTCGGACCTGGGCATCCGACTGCAGCGATATTGCACCGCGTCGCCTCTTTCGAATGGCGGCACTGGTAGAGCAAAACATAACCAATGGAAACATCTGCCCCCACCGAATTTTTCTACCGCCTCACCCCCGACGAAATTTTGGACGCTGTCACGCGGCTCGGCTTAGAGCCATCAGGCCACATCTCGCAGCTCAACAGTATGGAAAACCGTGTGTTTGACCTGAGGCTCGACGACGGCAGGCACATCGTCACCAAGTTTTACCGTCCCGGACGTTGGTCGCGGGAACAGATTCTCGAAGAGCACGCGTTCCTTGCTGATCTCGCCAGTGATGAGGTACCCGCGCTCTCGCCGCTACGCATCGGCAATGAAACGCTGTTTGAGGAGCAAGGCATTTTTTTCGCATTGTGGCCGCGTACGGGCGGGCGTGAGCCCGAAGAACTCAGCGACATTGACCTGCAGATATTGGGCCGCCTTCTCGCGCGATTGCACAATACCGGTGCGGGGGGTTCGATGCCGCACCGGCCGCAATTCACTACACAGCGTTTTCTCGCCGAGCCGCTCGGCGAACTTCTATCGCGGGGATTTCTCAAAGAAAATTTTTCGGCAGAGTATTCGGCGCTGGTAGACGAAATCGCCGCCGCATTTGATGACGATGCCACGCATCTACCGCTGATTCGCATACACGGTGACCTGCATAAGGGAAATATTCTCTGCGGCAGCGACGGTTGGTTTCTGCTCGATTTCGACGACTCGCTGTCAGGCCCTGCGTTGCAAGATGTCTGGATGATGTTCTCTCCCGAAGACAGAGCGGCGCGCGATACCTTTCTTGCCGCCTACCGCGAATTTCGTGATTTCGACGAGGCTTGGCTACATTGTGCAGAGATTCTACGCGCGATGCGTATTGTGCATTATTCAGGGTGGATTGCCCGCCGTTATGAAGACCCGGCATTTACTGCCGCCTTTCCCGATTTCGCCTCGGACAGTTACTGGGAAGAGGAGATCAGAATTTTGCGCGAGATTACATCCGCACTGAAACCGGATAGCCAGAAAAATAACGGCAACACGCTTTCGAACAAAGATTATTTCTTCGATTACGATGATTGAACGGGCCTTGGCCCCTGCCGTGACGTACAGCCGAGGTGCAGAAAATAGGCGGTGTGCGTAAAAAAATCGAGCATGCGTTCGGCAGAATCAGCGTCAATCTCGCCCGTCGCGGCCAATGCAGCGCGCATGTGCTCAACCCAGCGTTCGGCGGCTTTGAGCGACATATTGAACTTCATATGCCGCGCAATCAGCGCAGGATGTCCCTTGCGCTCTGAATAACGAGGTGGCCCGCCCAATCGCTGTATAAAGAATTCCATCTGGTTTTGCGTTGCCTCTTCTATCGTACTGCTCTTGAAGATATTGCGAAACCAGCTGAGCTCGTCGTTGAAGACACGGCGGTAAAACTCTGTGCTCAATTTTGCGAAAGCCGCCTCACCGAGACGCTCATAGAGGTTGACTTCGTCGATCCGCAGCGCGCGTTCGCGCGTGATTCCACTCAGGCGTTCAATTTCAGCGTCCATGTGCTGCATGCTTTTTGCTTTATTTTTTGCCCTGCGCGTAAAGAATTTTCAAACACCCCCAAGCCCGCCCTGCCTCAGGGGGCTGCGCGGCAGGTCGTGATAGCTTGTCGGATTTTAGGATCCCGGTCGAAAAACGCTCTTTGCGCGTGCAGAATGCAGCAAAGCAATTTGGTTCTACCAAATTGCGCAGCGTTTTGCGTACGATTTTCCAGAGCGGTTTCCCTGGAAACTGCGTGGAAAATCGTACGCATTTTGCTCGCGCGCGTTTTTCGCGACCTGCCGCGCAGCCCCGAGTGTCCAGCAGATGAGACATAATTCGCTTGCTGCCCTACGCCTTATTTTGGCCTTATGGATGCGTCGAGGCGTAATTATGGTCAACCACTCATGCTTTCTGGCCGTCAAATAGAACAGGGAGTATACGGATTCGGCATATGATTCGCCCCGCGACAGCGGCAGTTTTTCTCACTCTCCTGTTCATCGGTCAGGTGGTAGCCGCTCCGCGCGCCACACGGGGCAAAACGGAAAAAAAACCGCCGATTGATCTGTTCGCCGAAGCGAAGGGGAAAATCTTTCGCTGGCAATTCAAAGAAGGCGACATCCTCGAACTCAAAAAATTCTCCGAGCAGACAATCAAGGCGGGTACGCAAAGTGTGCAGCGCTCTGTGTTCCACCGCGTACTGCTCGAAACGAAAAACGCCGACACAACGAAAGGCTACCAACTCGAAGGCACATTCATGAGCCTGATTCGCGGCGGAGAGAGCAAAAGCCCTTATACCGAAACTGAACGTTTCTCTTCGGCATTTATCATGAAACCGATAGGCCAATTCATCGTCAGTCCAGACCAGTACATGCCCAATATACGTTCGGTACCGACTTTTTCCGATGCGCGCGACCCGGCCCTGAAAGACGATCAGGGCATGGAGGCCGGCAGCACGTGGGAGCGCCCCGGCGAGGAGGTCATGAAGTTTGCCAACCTTGTGACTGTACCGTTCAACGTACGATACGAATACCGTGGCCTCGAGAACGTGAAATCGGAAGAAGGCGAAAAGAGCTGCCATAAAATTATTTCGAACTACGAACTGAACTACGGCGACGGCGAAGCAGCGGGCCCGCGCGTATTTGGTTACGTCACCGCCGTGTGGTTTTGGGATGCACAGCAGGGAATCCCCTACTACGCTCAGGAAGAATACAACGTGATCATCGTCAACGAGCAGGGTATCGCCAATGAATTCAAAATCAAAAGCCGCAGCTACTACCGCAAGTTCCGTGCGCGCGCCGACAACGACAAGATAAACCTCGCTGCAAAGCTGAAAGAAGATTTACAGGCGGATAATCCTGAGGTCTCTGTGCGCGTCACCGAGCAGGGTGTTGCTATCTCGTTACCCGAAATATTTTTTTCCACGGGCAGCGCAAAACTCAGCAAAGAATCACGCGCAGCGCTCGAGAAGATTGCCGGTCTGCTAAAAAAAGGTGATGCGCGACCGATACGCGTGCGTGGCCACACCGACAATGTCGGTGACGAAGCCTATAATCAACAGCTATCAGAGCAGCGTGCTTCCCGCGTTGCAGAATACCTGATCGAAAACGCCGAACTGAATCCCGATAAGATGAGTTATGACGGCCGCGGCGCGCGTGACCCGGTTGCCGACAACGCGACGAGCGAAGGCCGCGCCAAAAATCGCCGCGTGGAAATTATTCTGCTCGATAAATAACCGCGTCGGCTTCAGTCTGTCGGTATTCTGTAACATAGAGATGCAACCGCCTTCGACTTTTGATTTCTGTTTATAAGAATACCCGCCCGGCGCCGTCGATGCGGTAGATCAGCAAATCAGGATTTTTTCTGTCCTGCGTACGGAATATCAGCACACAATTACCCCGGCGGTTCACTTTCAGATCGACGAACTGCATTTTGCCAGCGGGGATAAGCCGCGTAAAAATGCGCGTGCCGCTATTGTCAGTACAGGCAACATAAAAATCGTTTGCCGCCGACGCCTTCTGGCCATGCAGATTTCCTCCAGCGCGGCCGGCGACACACACGCGCTCATCGCTTGCCGCAATGGATTCGAGCGTCATGTTATTTTCGCCGGCAAACTGCTTCGACCACAGCACCCTGCCCTCGCCGTCTTCTGCCGTCAGTGTAACACCGCGCCTTCCGCTCAGCTTTTGGAAATCTGCCGCAGTATAGCGCATACCATTAGGCGCGACGGCAAGCACGCGGTATGCGCGGGATTTTGTCAGTTTGCCGGCAGCCTTCCCGGTTTCGGGGCTAATCAGCAGATTCTGCGCCGGCATCGCGGCGGTATTGTCGCTGAAAAAAACCAACTCACCCAACTTCAGACTGCCCGTAATTTCTTCTGGCGCGAAGTTCCCACCCGCATCGAGGCGACGCAAAAGCCGCTTGCCTGCGAAATCTGCCTGCACGTACACACTACCTTGATGACTGTACGCCACGGCGACTGCCTGCGTTCTCTGGCAAGCACCGGCTTTTCCCCAAGTTTGCTCCCAGCGTGTATTGAGGCTGCTGTCGAGCATTGCGACAAACACAACAAGGTTCTTGCCGGCTTTGCACTTAACGTCAGCGGCCCCGTCGAGTTCCCCCGGGCGCGTACCGGCAACAAGCACTCCATCACCGGCCGCAGCCACTGCCTGCAAACCCGCGTACTGCTTTTGTGCGCGCAGCTCCAGTGCATCGTTCAGGGCGAGAAGCTTTGCTTCAGGGCCTACCTGCGCGGCCAGATAAAAATCGCGATCCGCGGTCGTCAGGCGTAGAAACTTTTCTGCCTCGGCAGTGACCAGCGGCTGTTGGATGACCTGCTGGGCAGCGGATGCCGGCAAGTTCGCTGCCGCGATGGTATGCCAGCCGACCCGTTTACCCGCATCATATGCGGTTAAACCCGCAGCGTCTCTCAGCGTGGCGTCTGCCGAGAGATTCACCAGCTGTTCGAAGAATTGACCCGCACCTTCTAAATCAGGGTTATTTTCTGCAGAAGCCGCAAGGTGGAGCGCACTCTGGCCTGACGCATTGAGCTGGTCTGCATGCTGGTAAGCAAGCACAAGATACAGCCAGTCTGATAACTGCTGATTTTTTATCTTGTTGTACCGCGACGCAAGCGCAAGCTTATGCAGCATCGTGTTGCTGCGGCTATCCCCTGCCAGCGGGTCAGCCCCCGATTTAAGCAGAGATTCCGCCATGCGCAAATTATTGCGGTTGAGGGCATACGATAACGCATTATTGCCGAAACGATTTGTTGCGTTGATATTCGCTCCTGCTTTGCGAAGTACTCCTAAAAGCTCCGTCGTCTTTGCGTTGACGGCACCCGACTTTGCCACCTCGAGCATGAGGGGTGTTTCGCGCCCTTCATCGGAAAGCGAGGCACCGAGCGCAAGCAGAGCACGCGTCGTGGCCGGGTCTTGCCGGCCGATCGCAATCGCGAGGGGAGTGTCACCGGCATTATTCTTGCGTTCAAAATCCGCTCCGCGGTCTTTGAGCAGCTTAAGTATTCCGGTGCCGCCCGATCGTGCGGCAAAATGCGCTGCGGTGTTGCCGCTGTCTCCGGTCAGGTTGATATCTGCAAATCGTTCAGCGACAAGCTTCATTGTACCCAACTCGTTGCGCTGCGCGGTTGTGTGCAGCACGGTATTACCGTTTTTGTCACGAAAATTCGCATCCGCGCCTTTTTCGAGCAGCAGCTTGACCTGATTATAGCGGCCCGATTCCGATTGTTCCATCAGCAGCGAGCGACCGGTCGATGAAACGCTGTTCGGGTTTGCGCCGGCAGCAAAGACAGCCTCGAATGTTTTTTCCCGCGCAGCCGATACGCGTTTCAGCATATTTTCGTGCACAATCTGGGTCACATTCTTGCCGTTTTTATCGCGGCTATCGAGGCTCATACCGCGCGCGATAAACAGAGGGATAAGCTCGGCAATGCTCTGCGTTGCCGCGACGACAATGAGGTTGTGCCCATCTGCATCGCGCGCACTCGTGTCGGCCCCCTTTTCGATGAGAAATTTTGCATACTGCAGCCGCTCGCGTTTCACCGTCTCGACAAGCAGCGGCAAACCCGATTTAGGATGCTGCGCATTGAGGTTGCTGCCAGCCAACTGCAACGCTTCAAAACTTCTGAACTGACCGGCGTCGTATGCCGCGACCAGCGGCGTCTGTCCTTTTGCGTTGGTCGCCTCTTTTTCGCAGCGTTCGGCGGCAAAAGCAATGACTGCCTGTGCCTTGCGCGAGCGAACGGTCAGATGCAGGCAGGTATTTTGCTCTGCGTCGCGAGCACGAAAGTCGGCGTTTTGTCCCGCAAGGAAGTTTATGAAATCTATCGCCCCAGCTTCGCATGCATAGAGTAAAGCTGTCTTGCCCTTGGCATCGGCGGCATTAATTTCAACGGCGCCCTGCGCGATAATTTTCTCAGCCTGTTTGACGTTCCCTCGCTTTGCCGCGGCGAAAAAACTATCCTGTGGCGAGGGAGCAGCCATAATCATGGGCGTGCACAGCGCGCCCATGAGCATCAGTGCAAGCGTGCGCGTCATGGGCTTGGGTCCTCCTTGACCTCTGCCCATGGCAAAGAGCGCATCCGTGCGCGTCATGGGCTTGGGTCCTCCTTGACCTCAGGAAACGGCACGTATGAATTTGGGTTGAAGTGTGCATCGCCGTAGTTCGTGCGGATTTCAAAATGCAAATGATTGCCGGTCGAATTGCCGGTTGTGCCGACTTCGCCGATTACTTCGCCCGCTGTGACACGGTCGCCGACGTTCTTGCGGCGACGGCTCTGGTGCGCATAGTAAGTGACCAATCCGTTCTCATGCCGAATAATGGTGAGAAGCCCGTAGCCGGTGTTGTCGTTGGTGAGCTCCACCACACCGTCACCCGCCGCGTAGATCGGCGTCCCTGCGCCTGCCCCTAAATCGACACCGGTATGAAAGTCGGGTCGGCCCAGCGTCGGGTGCGTACGTGGTCCGTAATTGCATGTGCGCCGGTATGCGCCCGGGTCGAGCGGTAAAATGAACGGCTTATCGAGACTATCTGAACTCATCGTATATCCCGCCGTCGATAAAAATCCGCCATAGACCCAACCCTCGATGCCATCGGCGCGAATCTTCACCCACACCGACCGTACCCCGCCGGCATTCTCCCAGTTCTGCAACCGTTCAAGAATGGTAACGCTTTTGCCTTGGCGCACGCGGCCGATGACAGTACCGTATTTCGAGGGTTCGTCACGCACACCCAGAAACGGCGGTCTGACTTTTTTCGACGAGCCTGACATAATATGATTCGGATCTTCCTGCGGCTGGCCGCTCGGTGTTGATGCCTGCGGCCGCGGCTCGTCGCTGAGATATGCCGAGAACAACCAACCTTCGAGATCGTCACCCGCACGCACGCGCGCCCATTTCGCCGATTGGCCATCGATAAAATCATCGTTGTCCGAATATTCGAGAATCGTGACCTCGCTGTTACGCACGAGCATACCCTTTTCGGGGGCGCTTCGCGTTGGTCCCGCACGCAGGTAGAGCGCATCGGCCGCTACGTAGACCTTCTTTTCAATATCGCGGAACTCCACTTGAAACTCGGACTCGGGTAACTTCTGCGGACTGAGCGCCGATTCCCGTACATAACCTTCGCGACCGTCAGCAGCATGGATGCGCACCCATGCCTGCCCTTCAGCGGCATCCATAGTGTCTTCGGTATAGACGATACGCACCTGTTCGTTGTACGCGAGATTTTTGATTGGCTTACCGCTTTTTTCCGAGGGAGCGGAGAGCATCGGCGTGTACGCATTGACGTATGCCTGCGACGCGGCACTGATGCTGAACGGCATCGCCAGTAAACCTGGCAGAATCAAGAGCTTAAAATATGACATTCCGCGTGGATAAACAACCGAGAAAAAACGTAAAGTCCTTTTGCCGCGAAAAAAATCAGCCAAAGTGCAGGTTTGACCGCCTTTTTTTCTCCATTTGGGAACGATTTAGTATATTTAGGGTCTGCTGGTTATTATGGAACAAGTATCAGCAAAAAGCTTTCTGGTGCGCATTCTGGTGGTCGGCGCGGCGCTGATGAGCGTTGCCGCAGTCACCAATTGCCGGCCATGGAAGCATAAATCACCCGAAGAACGTGCCGAGTGGATGGCAAAAAAAATCAGCAAGGAATTAGACCTTAACGATGCACAGAAGCAGGTTCTCAACAAGATAAAAGACGAGATTGTCGCGAAGCACAAGGCAGAGAAATCAAACCGCGATCTGCAGTTTGCAGAATTGACGAAGCTCATCCGCTCTGAAACAATCGACAACAAAAAGCTCACTGAATTGCGTCAGCGCCACCGCGCAGAGCGCGAAACAATGGAAGCGATGTTTGTTGAGAAGGCACTCGAGCTGCATAAAGTACTCACCCCTGAACAACGCAACAAGGCTGCCGACCTGCTCGAAAAGCACATGAAACACTTTATGGGAAAATAGTCTTTTGGAATTCGAGCAAGTCATCGCTGAAACCAAACGACCGGTACTGGCGGCAATCCGCCGGTACCTTGACTCGTCGTACCTCTATGCAATCGATGACGTAACGCAAGAAGTTTATCTGCGCGCATACCGGGCGCTCGAAAAGGGTAAGCTGAAAGACAGCGCAAAATTGCGTTCTTATCTGTACACTATCGCGCGCAACGAATCACTCCGCATGAATGCGCGCTGCCGGCGTGAGGAACAGAAAGCAGAAAAATTTCTTGCAGGACAGAAAGAGAAAATTTTGGCTGTTTCTGCGGAGAGCGATCCATTACCCGAAATGGCGGGCGACGTCCTCGCGGTGCTCAAAGACATACCCGAGCACTATGCGCAGGTGGTGCGCCTTGCCTTACAGGGGCTTTCGGCGAAAGAGATCGTCGGCAAGCTGGAAATTAAGCCCGGCACGGTAAAATCGCGCTTATCGCGGGGGTTGGCGATGCTGCGCGAAAGACTGGCATGAGGAATTATGAAAAATAGAGAAACAACACACAGCGAAGCTTTTGAAAAGCGACTGAAAAGCGATGAATGGAATAAACGTATTTGTTGCTCGGTATTGAACGTTCGCAAAGAACGCCACTCCTTTCGCTTGCGCGCACTCGCTTTCGCCGGCTTTCTGGTAATCTCGGCACTCTCTGTTACGGCACTGGTGCTCGAAGAACAGAATGCAGATGCACAGGTAATCACGATGCTCGAGCAATTCACTTCCGACAACCTCGGCAGCTCTCTCTTCGATCAGTAACAACGTGGCAGACCGGCTCCCGGTACTCTTCATCGGCCATGGGTCGCCGATGAATGCGATAGAAAACAATCCATTCTCCGCGACGTGGCGGCGCATGGGCGAAACATTGACCAGACCTCCCTTGCCGGCAAAGATGGCCTCGTACCAGCCGGCAAGCCATGGACATCCTGTCCTACGGGCGATCGTGTGCATTTCTGCGCATTGGCTTACCCGCGGAACACAGGTGACCGCAAATGAACGGCCGAAGACGATACACGATTTCGGCGGTTTTCCGCGCGCGCTGTATGAAGTGCAGTACCCCGCGCCGGGCTCGCCTTCCATCGCGCGCGAAATTCAGCAAACCCTCAAATCAACTGCCGCCACGATGCTCAGCGAAGACTGGGGTCTTGATCACGGCACCTGGAGTATACTCGTCCATCTGCACAAATCCGCCGATGTCCCCGTGCTGCAACTTTCCATCGATGCCACAGCCACTGCTGAGACGTTCGTGAAGATCGGCACAGCGTTGCGTCCGCTGCGCGATAACGGTATTCTGTTCATCGGCAGTGGAAACATCGTACACAATCTTGGTCTTGTAGACTGGAACAGGCTGAACGATATCAACTTTGCCCATGATTGGGCACGCGAGGCTGACAAAATTATTTCGAGCCTCGTTGAGACAAAAAATGTGAAATCTTTATCGCAATGGAACAAGTTACCCCACAGCGTGCAGCTGGCCGTCAACAGCGCAGAACATTATATTCCGCTGCTCTATATCATGGGACTCAGTTACCCTGAAGAGAAAGCACAATTCTTCAACCAAAGTGCTGTGGGCGGCGCACTCACCATGACCTCGGTGCGCTTTGGCTGACGACAAAATCATCGGCTCACTCAGCGGAATCACCGCCTCAGAGTGGAATAACCTCGTCGAAGCGGGAAACCCGTTTATGCGCTATGAGTTTCTGCGAGCACTCGAAGACACAGCCTGCACCGGTCAGCAAACGGGATGGATTCCCTGCCACGCGATCGCCCGCAATGCAACCGGCATGACCGGCGCCTTAGCGGCATACCTGCGCAGCGATTCATACGGCGAGTATATTTTTGACTGGGCATGGGCCAATGCTTACGAGCAGGCCGGCCTTGCCTATTACCCCAAAATTACCGTCGCAGCACCGTTTACCCCTGCCACAGGCAATCGTATACTGCGGACGGCCCGCGAAGGAAACAGCCTCAATGAAACAGGTCCGAAACTGATAACGGACCTTGAAGATTTCGCGGTGAAAGCCGGCGCATCCGGCATCCATTTTTTGTGTCTGACGCGCGAGGAACAAAAGTTTCTGTCAGACGTCGGTTATCTACCACGGATAACACACCAGTACCATTGGCTCAACCGGAATTTTTCCAACTTTGATGACTATCTGGACGGCCTGCGCGCACACCGGCGAAAAGAAATACGGCGCGAGCGGCGCAAGGTCGACGAATTGGGTCTGCGCATTGAATTACTCACAGGTTCACAAATTCGCGAACAGCATATGCGTGCAATGTTTGCGTTTTACCTGCAGACATACTCGCGCAAGTGGGGTTCTCCATACCTCAATATGGCATGTTTTTTGGAGCTATGGAAAACCATGGCCGACTCAATCGTGCTTATTCTCGCCAGTGACGGAGATGAAATCGTTGCGGGTTCAATCGCCTTTCGAGCGCACGACCGGCTGTTCGGCCGTTATTGGGGTGCCTCGGCCCATTACCCGTACTTGCATTTTGAACTGTGTTTCTATCGCCTGATCGAATACGCGATTACCGAAAAAATTTCGCTGTTCGAAGCGGGGGCACAGGGTGAGCATAAGTTTCAACGTGGATTTACCGCGATGCCCGTTTTCAGCTCGCATAAACTCTTTCATCCGCAGGGAGCCGGGGCGATCGCGCAGTTTTTGTCGCGAGAACGTAGAGCAACCCTGCGGGCGCTGCGGGCATATCGCAAAGCCTCGCCGAACAAGCAGGAGGCAGCCTATATTCCTGAACTCGATGACCTTTAGTTCAATACAGTACCCCCTACTGTGAATTCGGAAATGAGTTGCCATATCACCGCGACATACGTAGCATTGTACCACAAAGAGGCTTTGCCCACCTAAATAATCCACCCGAAAAATTTCGATTGCCGCTTTGCATGGATGGCGATGATGACGATTCGAAGTATTTTTTTGCGACGCGCCTTGCTGCTAATAGCATGCATGCCCTTATTCTCGATCACTTTCTGCGGCTCCCGCTCCGGCACTCAGGCATTGCTCGACGGCGCATTTCTAAATTTCTCCACTAAGTTAGAAATTTCCGGAGTCACTGCAGTGGTGAGCGGGCGGAATTTTTCCGTATCGATTACCGCAAAGGATTCGATCTCGGGCACTACCGATGTAAAATTTAACTCCCCCTTAAAATTTACCGTCGTCGGTGCGGGCAACCTCGCAGTGATATCCACCGGCAATTTTTCGCGTGGCGTCGCAACCTATACATTGAAATATACGAACACGAATCTCTCGGGAACCACAGTCGAAGTAATCGCCATCAATACCGAATCCCTTTCAGATAGCGCGATCCGCGGATCCTCTGCCTCGCTCATTGCCGGCGCCGGCAGTTTCCGATTTACCGCGCCGACTTCGGCGATGAATGGCGCTGCCTTTTCGGTGACTCTCGAAGCCCTCGCACCAGATGGTAAGGTGCTGACAGATTTTTCCGGTCCGGTGAGC
>JAEUSA010000170.1 GCA_016788945.1 Leptospiraceae bacterium | reverse complement strand
GAGCCCGGCAATAAACGAGTTCTTGAACTGCAGATCGAGCACCACATCGCCGCAACCGGAAAATACCACCGCGGCAACAAGCCCCCACTTACCGGTAAAGGCCGGCGAGCGCAGAGCAAGACCAAGCAGCAGCAGAATCGGCAACACCTTGACCGCAAAGCTGCCGTCATAGGGCGTGAAGGGAATCGTTGATAGAAACGCGGCGGCGGTGACGGCATAGCCGATCGTCCAGATTTTTTGCACGGTACACTCTGGCGTATCGCGCAGGGATGTAAGCTAATTTACCAAGAGCGCGTCCAAAAATCTTTGGGTGCGCTCTTACAACGCACGGAGGCGTTACGCGCAGTCCGCGGTTTTGCAACTGCGCAACATGTCAAAACCCGCAGCAGGTGGGTTTTGTGACGCAGTCTGAGGATATATAGTTGTCCGCATGTTTCGGCAACAGAGTCGAGCTCGTGCCAGCTTGGTTCCAGAGTATCAATCCGCAGAATACAAAGCAGTATTCTCTCGACGAAATCATTTACCGTGACCCCGAAACGGGCGACTTGCTCGAAGTGCGGCATGATATGGCTGCGCTCAAAAAAACGTCGGCACAGGCCTGGCGCGATCTGTTTGGGAAGCGCTGGCGATCGCAAAATAAGGTGGATCAATCAGGAATCTGGGGCAAGCGCGAATGGGTGTTGCCCGATTTGCCCGTCGAAGATGTCGTGACGCTCGGTGAAGGGGCGACCCCACTCTTCTCGGGCAAAGAACTCTCGCGCCTTTTCGCGCACGACGAACTTCACGTCAAACTTTGCGGTAACAGCCACACCGGATCATTCAAAGACCTCGGTATGACGGTGCTCGTTTCGCAGGTAAACCACATGATAAAGAAGGGAGCGCCAATTCGCGCAATTGCCTGCGCGTCGACCGGCGACACTTCGGCTGCGCTGGCAGCGTATGCAGCATACGCCGGTATACTCAGCGTTATTCTTCTACCCAAGAACAAGATTTCACTCGCACAGCTGATGCAGCCTATCGCCAACGGCTCGCTGGTGTTGGCGCTCGAAACCGACTTCGACGGCTGTATGGAAATTGTGCAGCAGCTGACCCTTGAAAAAGATATCTATCTCGCCAACTCGATGAACAGTCTGCGCATCGAAGGGCAAAAAACCGTCGGCATCGAAGTCGCGCAGCAGTTGGGCTGGAACCTGCCCGACTGGTTTATTATACCGGGTGGAAATTTGGGCAATGTGTCGGCGCTCGGTGCAGGCCTCAAGATGCTCTATGAATTGGGTGTGGTAAATTCGCTGCCGCGCATTGCGGTAGCCCAGGCCGAAGCGGCTAACCCGCTCTACCTTTCGTACAAAAAGAACTTTGCCGAATTCACAGCAATAACCGCTCAAGAAACCGCCGCTTCGGCAATACGCATCGGCAACCCGGTATCGGTGAAAAAAGCCATCACGACGCTCAAAGAATTCGGCGGTGTTGTGGAACAGGCTTCAGAAGCCGAGCTTGCCGACGCCGCGGCATTGGGCGACCGCGCGGGACTTTTAGTTGATCCGCACACCGGCGTGGCACTTGCCGCACTGCAGAAGCTCAAACAACAGGGAATTATTAAAGCCAACGATTCTGTCGCCGTCATCTCGACGGCGCACGGTCTCAAATTTGCCGACTTCAAAGTCGCTTACCACAAAGAATCCTCACAAACGAAACTGAAGAATGTTCCCGTCGACCTGAAGGCGTCGCTGGCGGCGGTCAAAGACGCGGTCGCGCGATTCTTGGACAACACCACAGGTAAGTCATGAAAAAAGCTGATCAGAAAAAAGGCCTCTCCACGCGGGCAATACACGCGGGTCACGATAACAGCGCCGACCCGCACAAACCGCTGATTACGCCGATTTACCAGACGGCGTCTTATGCGTTCGACGAAGTCGATGGCCTGTGGGCGTTCTACCAGAAACGTTCTGAACGCCTCGCCGAATACGCACGCTATGGCACCCCCACGCAGCGCGCCGTCGAAGAGACGCTGATGGCGCTCGAAGGTGCCGAAGACGCGATCGTCACCTCGAGCGGTATGAATGCGATCGCCTCGGCGATCTGTGCATCGATGAGTGCGGGCGAGCACATGGTCACGTTGCGCGAAGGTTACCGCGGTACGTTCAAAATGTTCGACCAGCATCTCGCACGCTTTGGTTTTTCCGTAAGTTATGCGGATGTATCGCTGCAGGCAATTCAGGCCGCCTGCAATGACAAGACACGCGTGGTATTTCTCGAATTTCCCACCAACCCGTACCTCAAGCTGATCGATCTTGCTGCGCTCGTTGCATTTGCCAAATCGCGCGGCATCGTTACCATCGTCGATGCGACACTCGCCTCACCGCTCAACCTTCAGGCGCTGCCACTCGGTATCGATCTTGTCACGCATTCACTGACCAAATACCTGAACGGCCACAACGACGTGATCGCGGGCGCCGTGCTCGGGCAGGCAGCCATGATCGAGAAAGTGCGTTCGGTGCGTAACCTGCTCGGCAGTAACCCTGATCCGCACCAGTGTTATCTGCTGTCGCGCGGCATTAAAACTTTCGCCGTGCGCATGAAAGAACACAACCGCTCGGCGCTTACCATAGCCGAATGGCTCGCAAAACATCCGCGCGTCGAGAAAGTGTGGTATCCACTGGTGAAATCCCACCCGCATTTTGATCTCGCGCAGCGTTATCTTAAAGGCGGCGGCGGATTAATCTCTTTTCAGGTCAAGGGAGCCGATTCTTCGCAGGAAGCCGGGCTCAAAGCTTCGACCGCACTGATTGAGGCGCTAAAAATACCCACGCTCGGAGCATCGCTCGGCGGTGTCGAATCGCTGATACACCAACCCACGGTCATGAGCTACTACGACATGGACGCCGCGGCGAGACTAAAAGAAGGAATTTTTGATAACCTCATCCGTTTTTCGGTAGGCCTCGAAGACACTGAAGATCTGATCGCAGATTTCGAGCAGGCTTTAAGCCAAATCTAAGCGGAGGCTTAGCCTACTTCCACCAGAGACTGAGCCACGGTACGTAGGTAATCACGATCTGAGCAATAATCAGCGCGATCAGATAAGGCACAATCGAGCGGTATACATCGGCCATCGGCTTCTGGAAGCGGAGCGAACTCAAAAACAGGTTCAACCCGACGGGCGGCGTGAGATAGCCGATTTCGAGATTGGTGAGAAACAGAATTCCAAGGTGCAGCATCGGTATCTGGTAACTCTCCGCAATCGGTATTACCAGCGGCGAAATGACGATGATCGCCGAGAAGATATCCATCAGCGCGCCGACGATCAGCAGAAACACGTTGAGTAGCATCAGAAAAGTGAGCGGTGAATGTATATATTGGCTGATCACCGCAAAGAGCTTACCCGGTACGCCGTCGTAGAGCAGCGCATTGGTGAGAATCATCGCAAAAAAGATAATGAGAATAATCGAGCCCACCATCGCAATCGCTTCTTCGAACACCGCAGCCAGTTTTTTGAAACTGATTTCACGGAAGATGATCACTTCGAGCACAAAATAATAGAGTAGAAAAAATACACCCAATTCGGTAATGACCATGAAGCGCGAGTGCATCAGCGCATAGAGCAGCGGAATCGCGGCGACTTCGGCCGCAAGTTTGATACCATCTTTGAAAGAAAAAACCGCTGTGCTGAACTGCACTTTCAGCTGCGCTTCTTCAACGGCACCACGCCTGAACGAGAAGAACAGTGCAACCGTGCCGAGCGCGAGCAGAAGCAACAACCCCGGCAAAACCCCCGAACGATAGAGTTCGTTAATATCTGCCTTGTTGTCGCTCATGATGCCGAACAGCATCACGGGCAGACTCGGGCTGAACAGAAGGCCGATTGACCCCGAAGCTGTAATGAGGCCGAGCGCACGTTTCTCGCTGTAACCCGTGCCGGTGAGAATCGGGAACAAGATACCGCCGATCGCGACGATTGTCACCCCCGAGGCACCCGTCAGCGGAGTAAAAATCGCCGCGACGAGAATGCAGACTACGCCGATACCGAGAGCGCCGATGTTGCCGAACCGGCGCATGATCACGAGATAAAGATTAATGACGCGCGTGGCGAACTGCGAGTGGGCAATCAGATAGCCGGTGAGCGTAAAAAACGGTATCGTCAAAAAAAGCGCGCTCTGGTCACCCGTCAGCTTGGAGAACGGGTCGCTGAATACCACGGTCAGCTGACGCGTGATGTCGGCAAAAGACACCGCGCCAAGCGAGGCGGCGTTCGTATACTGATAGAGCGCCCCGAGCGTGCCGAGCCCGATGAAGAGCGGCATGCCGAAAAAAAGCGCCAGAACGCAGACAATGCCCAGCGACGCGCTCATGCTTCTTTGAGCAGCTTTACCTTGCGACCGAAATCGCGGCTGAAGTCGCGCATCATCTGTGCCGCTTCTTTATCTTGCGTGGCACGTTCAAGAACGTCGGCCATCTTTTTCAGCGACTGGTAAAAGAAGATATTCATATCCCCGACGAGCATTTCTTTAGTCCACAAATCGATGCCGAGCGTCGTTTTTTCGGCCCCGTCGAAAAGCGAAAGCATGAATGCTTCGGCCTTTTCTTCGCCTTTCGAAGCCCCGGGAGCCAGCCAAGTAATCGATTCCGGAATAGCGTCTTTATCTAATCCGACGCGGATAATAATTTCTTTTTTTTCGTTGTCTGCCATCGGTATTACTTTTTCTTTTTGTTCTGCTCGCTGAGGATTTTGAGCGCCTGCTCGCGGGTGATTTTCTTTCTGAGCACAACCTGATAGCTCACGCGGAAATCTTTCGGGATAATTTCATTTTTAGCGAACTGAAACTGCCAGCGCGTAATATCGTCGCTCATCATTTTATCGGTTTCTTTCATGATTGAGGGCTTCGACTGGCGCACCCGGTAAAACTTGCCGGTCGTCGGATAAAGCTCTACCCGTATCTGGCCCTCTTGCAGGCTGTTTACCATATCGAATTTCTTAAATTCATCGGCGATACCCTGATCGCCACCGGCATCTTCTTTGACAGAGATATTTTCTTGAAAGGCGAGCTGCCGGCGCTGGTAACCGTCTGAGGTGACGAAGACTCGAAAAACTTCTTCGTTTTCTGCAGGGCGGGCGAAAAATGCTGCGCGCAGCGCCTCGATTTCGGCATCAGAAGGCATGACCGTTGTTCCCTGATCTGCTTTGATCGGTTGGTTGGGCAGCAGCGTGAGCGACGCCGGGCCCTGAACGACGGCACCCGCCGAACCCGTCTTGCAGGCCACAACTGTGGCAACGAGCAAGACGACTATACTGATGCGACTCGACATTCGTTATGCGCCCGGAAACTTTTACGCTGCGTCAACCGATCTTTGTGACGTAGACCTCGAGCGGTGCTTCGGCCCATTTGGGCGCAAACGCTCTTTTTTCGGCGGCGAGATGCTCTGCCGTCATAAACTCACGCACATGCTCATCGCCGGCAAAATCAGAACTCAGCGCAATTTCCCGCGCACCCGCCATTTGCTGCAATTTAGCCGCAAAGTTCACGGTATTGCCAAAATAGTCGATGCCGCTATTGAGATTCACCGCAAGGCAGGGGCCGCGGTGAATGCTGATGCGCAACAAAACCCCACCGGTATCTTCGCTGCCGTTAAACGCCCGCTGAATTGCTACCGCCGCGCGAATGCATTGCGGCGCGTCGGCGAAGGCGACCATCGCCGCGTCGCCAATGGTTTTTACCACGGCCCCGTTATGCGCGCGGACAACTTCATATGTTTTCTGAAAATGCTTTCGCACCTGCTGAAAAGCCTCGCCGTCGCCGCTCTTGCGGTAAAGATCCGTCGAGCCGACAATGTCGGTAAACAAAATATTCTGAATACCTAGTTCAATCTTGAGCCCTTCGGCGAGTGACTGCGCACCGTACAAATCGCGGAAAACCTGCCGGCTGAAAAGATCCGCGGGGCGCAGCACGTCATTGTCTTCGTCGCGGCGTTCGATAACAAGAATCACATCTTGCGCTGACGCATTCGTATAGGCCAGGCGTGGCCTTGCCGCCACAGCAACTCCTTTTCCCGGTATCTCAAGCGCGGCACTGCTTTCGCCTGAGCCTACGGAAAGCGGAAGATACTGCTTCGCCGCCATGAGACGGGCGCGGTATTCACCGGCTTCGAGATCGGTATCCAGGGTAACGCTTTCATTCGGCAAAATGCGCCGCTGTATGCGTATATGGCGTTTCGTCGCGGGTTCGGCCGCGCAGTAGAATTTTTTCTCCACCGGACGTATTTCGGGATTCACGTGGAAGACAACCTCGAGATTGCCGATCTCTTCGCTCGAGAAACTGATATCGCAGGCGTCGCAGCGTTCTTCACGCGGAATGTCCCCGAGCGATTCTGCGGATTTGCGCACGCCGCGACAATGCGGGCAGGTGACATCCCATGACAAAGTCAGAATTCCTGCGCGCGTGGCGTAGAGGGCTGCGGTAATCAGCTCACCTTCGTTCACCCCATTCTCTCGCGCGAGCGAGCGAATGCGAATACGCGAAACCATATCTTCGGGAGCTTTGCTGACAAAGTTGGTCAGCGTGCCGAGTGCCGCGGCTGGCGCTCCTTCGCCTATCGCGCGTTCCGTTAACAACTTCAACCGTGCAGCGGACGTTTCGTCGGCGTTGACCGGCGCGGCAATCTCCAGCAGCGCACGCTGCCGTGCCTCGAAATCTTTACGTGTCTTGATGATCACCGCAATTTTTTCGAGCGCGTTCTCGTAATCTTTCTGCAGGCGCGGCATGGCCACTTTGAGCAGCAGTCTCGCCCACCAGCTTTTCGGCACCCAGCCGAAGTATACATAGAAGACTGTTTTATCGGCCGCATCTTCTAACAGATATCGCGAACGCACATACGTGGCAAAACCGCGCGAATAAATGCGCGCATTGTTGAGACCTTTGTGATACTCCCATTCCCACGGTACTTCTTGCCACTCAGAGAGAATTCCCGCGTTGACCGACGAGCCAAAGAGTCTGCCCGCTCTTTCTTCATATTTCATGACAGGCAAACCCAACAGGCGGTTAAAGGTGGATGTATCAATGAGAAACGGCCATAGATCAGCAACTGGTGCTGCCACCTCAAAGCGCCAGAGAAAATCCGCCGGTTTGCGCCCCTGTGTTTCATCGCCCCGCCACGGGTAACGGATCAGAAATTGCGATAAGGTAAGCTGCATGGGAGCAACGCTGCCGGCGGGGGCAACAGCCGCGCGACCTTTTTTGTGCTTTGCTTTGTACAAACTTGGCAGATCGGGGCCGATGGCAGCGGAACAACTTTTACAATCGATGGCGGGCGCGGCAGAAATTGAAAAGCCGGAATACAAGGCGCGCGAAGAGGCAATCCGCATACGCCTACTGGCATTGCAGAAACGGTTGGCAGAATCGAAAAAAGCGGTATTGATATTGATGAACGGCGTCGAAGGTTCGGGCAAAGGCGAGACCACAAAAAAACTACTCGAATGGCTCGATGCACGCGGTGTCGAGACCACCGCCTTCTGGACGGCAAGCGCCGAAGAAGCGGAAAATCCGCCATTGTGGCGTTTCTGGAACAAATTGCCGTCGCGCGGACGCCTCGGCATTTTTTTCGGCTCATGGTATACGCAACCGATCATCGACAGGGTCTTCCGCAATATCGACCGCAACGCATTCGAAAGCAGCCTCGACGATATCTGCAAACTCGAGTCAATGCTCACTGCAGAGGGAATAATCCTCATCAAACTATGGATGTACCTGTCGCCGAACCAGCAGAAAGATATTCTCAAACTCGGCAAAAAGAAAGCCCGGACCAAATGGCGTGTTTCGGCACTCACGCGTAAATTCGCGCGCAAACGAAAGCGCTTCTATAAAGTCGACATCGAGGCATTAACCGCCACGCATACCGCCGCAGCACCGTGGACGATGGTGCCCGCACAATTCGCGCGCTATCGCGAAATTTTTGTCGGCGAGACGCTGATCAAAAAACTCGAAAACTCGCTTGGCAGCGATCTGCCGACCATCGTTCCCCCGGCGCGATGGCAAAAGGCACCCCGCGATTTTTTTGCCGAGCTCGACATGACAAAAAAATTGGCGGATGCAGAATACAAAGAGCAGTTTGAGAAACTGAGCGGGCGCGTTGCCGAACTCTCTGACCGGTTATCGGGAAGCAAAAAGAGTGTAGCACTTGTCTTTGAAGGTGCCGACGCGGCGGGTAAAGGTGGCGCGATACGGCGCATCATCTATGGCATGGACCCGCGCCACTATCAGGTCAATGCCGTCGCCGCACCCACCGATGTCGAAAAGGCGCATCCTTACCTGTGGCGGTTTTGGCAGCGCGTGCCGCCGGCAGGCCGGGTATTCATCTATGATCGTTCGTGGTATGGGCGCGTCCTTGTCGAACGCATCGAAAAATTCTGCACCGAAGCCGAATGGCAACGCGCATACGACGAGATCAACGATTTCGAGCACGCGCTGGTACTTTCCGACACCTATATCCGCAAATTCTACCTCTCCATTACTTCTGAAGAGCAGCTCGAGCGCTTCAAAGACCGTAAGGTCACTCCGTACAAGCAGTACAAACTTACCGAAGAAGACTGGCGTAACCGCGATAAATGGTCGGCTTACCAGCAGGCAGCGAGCGATATGTTTGCCAATACTTCAACGCGGCGCGCGCCATGGGTGATCGTTGAAGCCAACGACAAGAATTATGCCCGCATCAAGGTACTGAAAAACGTCGTGGAACTCT